>JBOGYN010000303.1:0-21921 GCA_050696855.1 Solirubrobacteraceae bacterium
CCAGAACACCGATCCGCTGATCAAGAAGCTCGTCCCGGTGGCCCAGCAGCTCAAGCCGACGCTGACCTCGGTCCGCCAGCTCGCGCCCTATCTGCGCTCGTTCTTCGTCCATCTGGGCCCGCTCATCACCGTCTCCAAGACCGGTCTGCCGGCCGTCCGCGACACGCTGCGCGGGACGACTCCGCTGCTCGCTTCGCTGGGTCCGTTCCTGGAGCAGCTCAACCCGGTCCTGACCTGGCTCTCGCTGCACCAGCAGCTGATCTCCGACTTCATCTCCAACGGGGCCGGCGGCCTGGCTGCCACCACGAGTTCATTCGGCGGCAACGGGACCGGGCACTACCTGCGCCAGTTCGGCCCGGTGGGCGCCGAGACGCTGTCCTTCGCCCCCAACCGCGACGCCAACAACCGCGGCAACACCTATCCGCCGCCGCTATGGCTTGCCGATTCGCGCTCGTTCGCCGCGGGCGGCAACTATCCCGGCAGCTTCGCGTTGCAGTCCTGGGACTGCAACAACACCGGTTCGCCGGGCAGCGGTGAGCAGGGTGCGAACAGCACGATCCCCAGTCAGTTCGTGCAAGGACAGCAAGCGTGCTGGGTTGCGCCGCCGCTCTCGGGTCTGAGCGGGCAGAACAACCCCAGCCGCTTCCCGCACATCAACCCCACGACGTACTCCAAGAAGTAGCCGGTCCTGAGCCGGTCTGAGCCGGGACTACGCCGAGGGGGCGCTGGCCGCCACGGCGGCCTCAGTCGCGGCGAGCGCGAAGCGATCCAACAGCTCGTCGGCGAGCTTGCGGTCACCGCTGTGGGCCAGGCCACTGCGATCACCGGCGGGTGACAGGGCGTCGACCCACGCCTGAGCGCTACCGCTCAGGCCGGCCTTGGCGCGACCCTCGGTGGACTCGCTGATCGTGACCGCATCGCGGCCGAGGGTGACCCGATAGTCCATCGGGGCGCCGCCGCGGCCGTCGCTGACCGTCAGTGCAACCGTGCCCGAGGCGGTCGAGCCTGGCTCAATCAGCCCGGGAATGAGGCGGAAGATCGCCCCCAGGTCCACGCTCTCGGAGGGGCGTGGGGGACCCCAGGCCCACTCATAGCCCCACCGGGCCAGCTCGCCGAGGATCGGGGCCAACTCCTGCGCCCGTTCGGTCAGCTCGTAGTCGACCCGCGGCGGCACCTCGCGGTAGCGCTTGCGCGTCAGCATGCCGTCGGCGACCATCCGGTTCAAGCGCGAGCGCAACTGCTCGGTCGAGATCCCGGGCAGCACACGCTGCAGTTCGACGAACCGGCGGGGACCTGAAATCAGGTCACGAATGATCAGCAGCGTCCATTTGTCGCCCACGAGATCGAGCGCTCGGGCGTCTGGAGACCACTGATCGTATGGATGCCGCTTGGGTGGTGGTACGTGTGGAATTGTTATCCCCCCTGGTTTGGACGATCCCACTTACCGGTATTCAGGATAACGGATGAACCGGCCTTTGGGGGCAGTTTGCGCCAGTTTGTCGGCCGCTGCTCGTTTCAGGCTCCTAATGGGTGAACTGATCCAGCTCCAGGACCGTCGCGACGATCGCTCACGGCCCACCAACGATGCGCGTCCGGCCTTCTACTTCGACCCCGGCTGCCCGCTGTCGTACCTGACCGCCGAGCAGATCGAGCGCACCCTCGGTGACGTGGAGTGGATCCCGGTCGCGGCGGCGTCAGTGTGCGGCCCACGCAGCACGGGCGCGGTTGACGAGGTGCGCGAACGGGCTGAGACTCGAGCCCGCGCTCTGCGCCTTCCCCTGGTTTGGCCCGATCATTTCCCGACCGCGTCGCCCTGCGCCCTGCGCGCGACCGCCTTCGCCGCCGAGCAGGGGGCCGGCGCGCGCTTTGCGCTCGCGGCCAGCCGCCTGGTGTTCTGCGGCGGCTTTGACCTCGAGGATCCCGAGACGCTGGCCGAGGCCGCGGCCGCGGCCGGGATCTCGCTGCAGGCCTGCCTGCACGCCGCCGGCGACACGACCCGCGACGCGACGTTGGCGGCCACCGCCCACGGCCTCCGGGCCCGCGGAGTCGCCGAGCTGCCGGCCTTCCGGGTCGGGCGCCGCTGGTCGGCGGGCGACTCCGCGCTGGTCGCCGCGAGCGCCATGCGTGAGCACGCGGCGAGCTTCGAGCGTCCGCTCGCGCCCGTCGGCTGAGCGCCGCGCAGAAATCCATCGAGCGCGCTGACAAACTGTGCGCATGATCGATCCCGTCGACCGGGCCGTTCGGGCGATCGCTCGCCGCAACTCCTACACCCTGGTCTGGGCCCAGCATCTGCTGGCGCACGTGATCATGCTCGGCGGCCTCGGCCTGCTCAGCCTGTATCAGCCGATGAGCGTCGGGAAGTTCTTAGTGCTGGCCGCCGTTTCCCAGGCTCTGGTCGCGCTCGACAACGTGGTCTCGATCAAGATGATCACGGCCATGTGGCGCCCGGTGCGTGCCTGGGAGCGCGGCGCCCGCGACGAGGGGGCGACGATCGCCGCCTGGCGAGCGCTGGCCACGCTGCCGACCGAGTACCTGCGCCGGGTGCGCAAGGCGCCGTTTCTGTTCGCCTACCTGCCCTTCATCGCTTTTGCCACCGGGGAACTCGACCTGCCGTGGTACTCGTTCTGGATCCTCGCCGCGGCCGGCACCGTGGTGCTCGCCTACAGCCTGATCGTGCGCTACTTCACGATGGAGATCGTCGTGCGCCCGGTGCTCGAGGCGGTCGCCCACGAGCTCCCACACGAGTTCCGGGTCGACGCCCGCGGCCTGCCGCTGCGCTGGCGTCTGCTGGCCGTCGCGCCGGTCATCAATGTCATCACCGGCGTAGTCGTGGCCGGGCTCTCGGCGCATGGCCAACACGCCACCCTCGATGACCTGGGGCTCTCCTGGCTGATCGCGGTCGGGGTCTCGTTCACGATCTCGCTCGAGCTCACGGTCCTGGTCGTGCGTACCCTGGTGACTTCGGTGGGCGACCTGCGCCGCGCCACCGATCGGGTCAGCGCCGGTGACTACAGCGCGCGGGTGCCGGTGGTGTCCGCCGACGAAACCGGGGGGCTGGCCCAGTCCTTCAACCTCATGGCCGAGGGGCTGGACGAGCGCGAGCGTCTGCGGGAGGCGTTCGGGGCCTACGTCGATCCGGCGCTCGCCGACCGGATCCTCAAGGAGGGCGCCGACCTGGCCGGTGAGCAGCTCGACGCCTCGATCCTGTTTCTGGATATCCGCGGCTTCACCGCCTTCGCGGAGCGCTCGCAGCCGGCCGAGGTGGTGGCGTTGCTCAACGAGCTGTGGTCGTTGGTCGTCCCGGTGCTCCTGCGCCACGGCGGCCACGCCAATAAGTTCATCGGCGATGGCCTGCTGGGCGTGTTCGGAGCCCCCGATCCGCGCCCCGACCACGCCGCGCGAGCGGTCCGGGCGGCGCTGGAGATCATCCACGAAGTCCGCGAGCGCTACCGCGGCCGGGTCGAGGTCGGCATTGGCGTCAACTCGGGTTCGGTGGTGGCGGGCACGGTCGGCGGTGGCGGCCGAGTCGAGTTCACGGTCATCGGTGACGCGGTCAACACCGCCTCCCGCGTGGAGGCGCTCACCCGCGAGATCGGCGACGACGTGCTCATCACCGAGGCGACCTGCGCCCAGCTCTCCCAGGACGAGTTTGCCCTGCAGCCGCGGCAGGAGGTGGCGGTCCGGGGTAAGCAGACCGGGGTACGGCTGTGGGCGCCCCACGCGCGCGGCGCCGACGACGGTTTGCTGCGCGGCAGCGACAGGGACAGCGACAGCGACAGCGACAGTGTCAGCCACGGGGCCCGGGCGGCCGGCGACAGCGCGCGCTCGGGACGCGGCGCACGCGGGCGCGGGGGAGCGGCCCCGGTGTCCGATTGAGGACAGGCTCGCGCGTCGCCAGGACACTGCGCCGGTTCTGGCGCATCGCCGAGGACGCCAACATCACCGGCCAGGCGGCAATGGTGGCCTACAACATGCTCCTGGGGGTCATCCCGATCGCCTTGCTGGGCTTGTTCATCGCCGGACAGGTGCTGTCCAGCCACGCCGTCGAGCACAGTGTCGCCAACGATCTGCGCGAGGTCTTCCCCGGCACCGCCGAACACACGCTCAATTCGCTGCTCTCGGAGATCACCAACTCGACCACCAGCACCGGCGTCCTGGCGCTGATCGCCAGCCTGTGGCTCGGCTCCTCGTTCTGGGGGGCGCTCGACACCGCGTTTGGCCGGATCTACAGCACGCCGTCGCGCAAGTGGCTCGAACAGAAGCGCTTTGGCCTCTCGATGCTGGTCGTCGTCCTGATCTTCATGATCGCCACGGTCGTGGTGCCCACCGCGCAGAGCATCCTGCGCTCCGGCGTCGCCGATCTGCCCTTTGACCTGGCCCACGTCGCCGGGTTCGTCTACGGCCTCTCGCTGGCCATCGGCGTCCTGCTGCTGTTCGGTTGCCTGACCGTCATCTACCTGCGCGTCCCCAACCGGACCGTGCCGTGGCGCGCCGTGTGGCCGGGCACGCTGGGTGCGACCCTGGCGATCGTCGTGATCGACTACGGGTTTCCGCTCTACCTCTCGAGCATCTCGACGATCGCCCGGTTCGGGACCACGATCGTGTTCGTGCTGATCATGCTCGGCTGGTTCTACATCCTGGGCCTGATCATCCTCAGCGGCGCGATCATCAACGCGCTGCGGCTGCAGCCCTGACGCGCGCGCTGTTAGCGTCCCCGCCATGGCCACCGATACCGACACCAACACCGCGCTGCACGGCGGACGCCTGGTCGCCCGGGCACTGAAGGCCCAGGGCGTGAGCAAGCTGTTCACGCTCTCGGGCGGACACCTGTTCTCGATCTATGACGGCTGCCGCGCGGAGGGCATCGACATCGTCGACGTCCGCCACGAGCAGACCGCCGCCTTCGCCGCCGAGGGCTGGGCCAAGGTGACTCGCACCCTGGGCGTGTGTGCCCTGACCGCCGGCCCGGGCGTGACCAACGGCATGAGCGCGATTGCCTCCGCGCACGAGAACCATTCACCGGTGCTGGTCCTGGGCGGCCGGGCGCCCGCCTTCCGCTGGGGTCAGGGCTCACTCCAGGAGCTCGACCACGTCCCGTTCGTGTCCCCGCTGGTCAAGTTCGCCGCCACCCCGGGCTCGACGGCTGAGATCCCCGCGCTGCTGGCGCGCGCGATGCGCGAGGCGGTCGCGCCCCACTCGGGACCCACCTTCCTGGACTTCTCACTCGACCACGTGTTCATGGAGTCCGACGTCCCGGCGCTGGACGAGCCGCTGCCCGAGCCGTGGCTCGGCCCCGGGGCCGAGAGCGGCGCGCTCGAGCGGGCCGCGGCCCGGCTGCGCGCCGCCGAGCGCCCGGTGATCATGGCCGGCACCAACCTGTACTGGGGCCGCGGGGAGGAGGCCCTGCGAGCGCTGGCCGAAGAACTGCGGATCCCGGTGTTCCTCAACGGCCTGGGGCGCGGATGCCTGCCCGCCGACCACGAGCTGGCCTTCGCCCGCGCCCGCAGCGCCGGCTTGAGCGACGCCGACGTGGCGCTGGTGATCGGTGTCCCACTCGACTTCCGGCTCGGCTTCGGCGCCGCCTTCGCCCCCGAGGCCGAGGTGATCGCGATCGACGTCGCGCCGTCTGAGCGCGCGCATCCCCGGGCGGTGGCGGCCGAGCTGTACGGAGCGCTGCCCGCCACGCTCGCTGGGCTGGGCGCGGCTGCCTCGTTGGCTTCCTCAGGCTCCTCGGACTCTTCGTCCTCGGGGTCGCGCCTGACGGCCCGGAATCAGTGGATCGCCTCGCTGCGGGCAATCGAGGACGAGAAGCGCGGCGGCGAGGCGGCGCACCTGGCCGACCCGCGGGCGCCGCTGCACCCGATGCGGATCTACGGCGAGCTGGCCCAGATGCTCGACCGCGACGCAATCGTGATCGGCGACGGCGGTGACTTCGTCTCCTATGCCGGGCGCGTCGTGGACTCCTATGAGCCGGGGTGCTGGCTTGACCCGGGGCCGTTTGGGTGTCTGGGCTCCGGTCCCGGGTTCGCGCTGGCCGCCAAGCTCGCCCACCCCGATCGCCAGGTCGTCCTGCTGTTGGGAGATGGCGCGTTCGGCTTCTCGGGGATGGAGTTCGACACCCTGGCCCGGCACGGCGTGGCCGTCGTGGGGGTGATCGGCAACAACGGGATCTGGGCGCTCGAGAAGCATCCCATGGAGAGCCTCTACGGATACTCGGTTGCTGCCGATTTGCGGCCCGAGACCCGCTATGACCAGGTCGCCGAGGCGCTGGGCTGCCACGGAGAGCTGGTCCGCACGCCCGACGAGCTGCGCCCGGCGCTCGAGCGCGCCTTCGCGGCCGGCGGTCCGGCGTTGGTCAACGTGCTCACGGACCCCAGCGTCGCCTACCCGCGGCGCGCCAATCTGGCCTGAGCCCGGGGCGCGCCAACCGGGCCTGAGCCTGGGACGCGCCCCAGCCTGAGGCTTAAGCGAAAACCGCCCGCACGAGGCGGACGGCTTCCGATCCAGGTTTGGCCCAATCGGGACGGGCAGGGGTACGTGCCTGATAGGGCCGATTTGCGTGGTCCGGACGGCGGGAGGCGCCGATGTCTGCGGCTATCGCCCGGACCTATGTGCAGGTGCGGTACGTAAAACGTCCCGCACCCCTCGACCATGCTCCTCTTATGAGGTTTGGGCAGCAATAGAACATTCGTCCAGTTTGGTTTAGACCAGTTCGAGCGCCGCCCCGCGGAGGATGTCGTGCTCGGAGATCTCGACCTCGTCGAGGCCGAACAGGCGCAGGACGGCGAGGAAGATGAGCACCCCGGCGACGATCGTCGGGGCCCGATCGGGATGCAGTCCGGCCACCTCGCGCCGCTGGGCCACGGGCAGCGCGGCCAGCTGGCGCAGGATCTGCACGCACTCGGCGCGGTTCAGGCAGAAGCCATGGACTCGCTCCGGGTCATAGGGATCGAGATCCTGGGCGATCGCGGCCAGCGAGGTGGCGGTGCCGGCGACGGCGATCGCGCGGGTGACGGCCCGGCGCCGCGCCTCGGGGACGGTGTCGGCGAGGATCTGACCGACGTCTTCAGACAGCTCGCGCTGCTCGGCCTCGGGCGGCGGGTCGTGCGCGAGGTGGCGCTCGGTCTGGCGCACGACCCCGGCCTGGGTGGAGACGTGAAAGTCGACCTCGGTCCCGGCCCCGATCACCATCTCGGTCGAGCCACCGCCGATGTCGAACACCAGGGTGGGGGTGGTGTCATCGGGATCGCGCTCGCTGGTCGCGCCCAGGAAGGTCAGCCGAGCCTCTTCGTCGCCGGTGAGGATGTGGGCGGTGAGCCCGAAGCGATGCTCGACCTGGGCGGCGAAGTCAGAGCCGTTGGCCGAGTCGCGCACGGCGCTGGTCAGGACGGCGACGCTGCGGGCGCAGCCGTGCTGGTCGATCTCGGCCCGGTAGTCGGTCAGGGTGGCGAACACGCGCGCCATCGCGTCGTCGCGCAGGTGTCCGTCCTGGTCGACCCCGGCCCCGAGGCGAGTGACGTTGCTGTGGCGCACGAGCTCCGCGGTTACCCGCCCCTGATCGAGCTCGGCGATCAGCAGGCGGGTGGAGTTGGAGCCGATGTCGACCACGGCGATCCGCTCGGCCATCAGCTCACCTCGTGGGGCATCGGCTCGCCGGCCAGCGCGGCGAGCAGGTTCTCGACCGCCGCCGAGGCCATGGCTTCCCGGGTGGCGTGGGTGGCCGAGCCGATGTGGGGCACGACCAGCAGGTTGGGCGCCATCAACAGCGGGTCGGAGGGCGGCAGCGGCTCGGGGTCGGTGACGTCCAGCGCGGCGCCGGCAATCTGTCCTTCGATCAGGGCGTGGCGCAGCGCGGTCTGATCGACGATCGGCCCCCGGGCGGTGTTGATCAGAAACGCCGTGGGCCGCATCTCGGCCAGGGCCACGGCGTCGATCAGGTGCCGGGTCTCCGGGGTGAGGGGGCAGTGCAGGGAGATGAAGTCAGAGCGCGCCAGCAGCGGCAGCAGCGGCACCCCGCCCCGCCCGGTGTGCAGGATCTCCATCTCAAAGCCGGCCGCCCGCTGGGCCACGGCCCGGCCGATCCGCCCCATCCCGATGATCCCCAGCGTCGCGCCGTGGACCTCGTGGCCGAGGTAGCCGGTCGGGGCCCAGGGCTGCCAGTCCCCCCGGCGCACCGAGGCGGCGGCGTCCGGGACTCCGCGGGCGATCGCGAGCAGGAGCGCCAGCGTCAGGTCAGCGGTGGCGCCGGTCAGCACATCGGGCGTGTTGCCGACCCGGATGCCCCTGTGGCGCGCGGCCGGGACATCGACGTTGTCGTAGCCGACCGCGTAGTTGGCGATCGCCGTCAGCTTCGGGCAGCCGTCCAGAAAGGGGGCGTCGATCCGGTCGGTGAGCATCGAGAGCAGGCCCTCGGCGCCGGCAGCGCCCTGAGCCAGCTCCTCGGTCGTCATCGCTCGCGGCTCGGGCCAGACGGTCACCTCGTGGGCGGCGCGCAGGTGATCCAGCGCCGGGCCGGGGAGCTCTCGGGTGACGAAACAGCGAGCCACGCAGCCGAGGCTACGCGGAGCTCTTGGCTGATGCAGTCTGGGCGCCGGGGCTGACCCCGTGGGCCGCGGTGCGGCGGGGGACGATCCGCGGCAGGCCGAAGAGCGCGACCAGGCCGCCGGCCAGCGCGAAGCCAGCCGCGATCACGAAGGCGAGCTGAAAGCCGCTGGTCAGGGCGGCGTGGGCGCTGGCGGTCCCGGTGCGCAGGTCAGACTTGGTCTGGGCGGTGGCGATCGCGGCCAGGACGGCCAGCCCGAGCGCGCCGCCGACCAGTCGGGCGGTGTTGACCAGGCCCGAGGCCAGGCCTGCTTCGGCCGGGGCGACCCCGGACACGGCGGCGATCGTGGCGGGCACGAACGAGAGGCCGATGCCCATCGCCACCAGTAGCGACGGCACCAGCATGTCCCCGAGGTAGGTGCCGTGGGTGGCTACGTTCCCGAACAGGACCAGGCCGATCGTCAGCAGGGTCATGCCGACCACCAGCAGCGGCTTGACGCCGACGCGCTGCACGATCCGCGAGGCGAGCGTCGACCCGACCACGATGCACAGCGTCATCGGCAGGAAGGCCAGGCCGGCCTTGATCGGCGAGTAGCCGAGCACCTGCTGGAGATACAGCGAGACGAAGAACCACATCCCGAAGGTGGCGCCTCCGACCAGCAGGACGACCACGTTGGCGGCGCTCAGCGTCCGCGAGGCGTAGATCCGCAGGGGCATCAGCGGAGCGCGGGCAAAGCGCCCCTCGACCACCAGGAAGGCGGCGAGCAGGACCAGGCCGGCTCCGATCAGGGCCAGGGTCTGGGCCGAGCCCCAGCCGGTCACGTCGGTGCGCACGATCCCGAGCACGAGCAGGGTCAGCCCGCCGGTGGCGGCCAGGGCGCCGCGCAGGTCAAAGTCGCGCCGGGCGCGGGTCGCCCCCCGGGTCTCGGCGATCAGCCGCTGGGCGAAGACCGCGGCCAGCACGCCGATCGGGACGTTGATGAAGAGGATCCAGCGCCAGCTCAGCGCGCTCGTGAGGATGCCGCCGAGCAGCACCCCGGCCGCGCCGCCGGCGCCGCCCATCGCACCCCAGATCCCGACCGCGCGGTTTCGGGCCGGACCCTCGGCGAAGGTGGTGGTGAGGATCGAGAGCGAGGCGGGAGCGATCACGGCGCCGCCCAGGCCCTGGAGCGCCCGGGCGCCGATCAGCACCGCCTGGCTGTCGGCGATGCCGCCGGCCAGCGAGGCGAGCGCGAACAGGAGCAGACCGCCGACGAACACCCGGCGCCGGCCGAGCAGATCAGCCGCGCGGCCGCCGAGAAGCAGGAAGCCGGCGAAGGTGACCGTGTAGGCGTTGACCACCCACTGCAGGTCGACCTCGGTGAAGTGCAGCCCGCCGCGGATCGCGGGCAGGGCGACGTTGACCACCGAGACGTCGAGGATGACCATGAACTGGGCCAGGCAGGACAGAAACAGGGTCGCGCCCAGGTGCTGGCCCTCGGTCGGGGCGGCGGGTGTGGTGGCGGGGGCGGCGGTGGCGGTCATAGAAAAAGTGGCCTTGGTACGACGACCATCGAACATACTAGCGCGAGGTTCGATGATCGCCGTACAACGCTCGGCGCCTCGTTTCTGGGGGTCGTGGATCGGTGTGACCGATCAGTTGCGGGCTCGGTCGCGGTCATTACTCGGAGCGGAGCCAAAACGAGAGGAGCCGTATGAGCTTGCCCGAGGTCGTTTCCCAGGAGCACTGGTTGGCCGCCCGCCAGCAGCTGCTGACCAAGGAGAAGGAGCTGACCCGAACGCGCGACGCGCTGATGGCCGAGCGCCGCCGGCTGCCGATGGTCCTGGTCGAGCAGGACTACCGGTTCCAAGGGCCCAACGGTGAGCTCGCCCTCGTTGACCTGTTTGAGGGCCGCCGTCAATTGATCGTCGCCCACTTCATGTTCGATCCTTCCTGGGATGACGCCTGCCCGAGCTGCACCGCGGGCGCCGATGAGATGTCGCCGGGCCACCTCGCCCACCTCCACGCGCGTGACACCACCCTGGCCTACGTCTCGCGGGCGCCGTATCCAAAGCTCACCGCCCACAAGCGGAGCCGAGGGTGGACGTTTCCCTGGTACTCGTCGTTCGGGAGCGACTTCAACTACGACTTCGGCGTGACAGTCGATCCGGCGGTCAGGCCCGCCGTCTACAACTATCGCTGCGCCGACGAGCACCGGGCGCGCGGGCTGGGGTTTGAGCTGGCCGGCGAGTTCCCGGGGCGCAGCAGCTTCCTGCGGGACGGCGACCGCGTCTTTCACACCTACTCGGTCTACGCCCGCGGCCTGGAGACAATCGGCGGCTCGTACTACCTGCTCGACGAGACCGCGCTCGGGCGCCAAGAGGATTGGGAAGAGCCTCAGGGCCGCGCTGCCCGTACGCGCGGCCCTGAGCCCGATTTCGCGGCCTGACACTGCGTGGGCAGTGGCTGGCATTGGGTGACCGGCCGGTTACGCCGCCAGCTCGCCGGCCGGCTCTAGGGCCGGCTGGAGGGCCGGCTCAAGGGGCGTCGTCTTGACGTCCTCGTGCTCTTCGGTCCGCTGCGTGCGGCGGGCGGGGAGCGCGAGCGCGGTCAGCGCGCCGAGGAATGAGAACGCCGCGGCGATTGCGATCGCCGGAACGAAGCCGTTGCTGAACGCGTGCGGGGAGGCGTAGCTCCCGGCGCCGGCGAACACCGCGACCACGATCGCCAGGCCGAACACCCCGCCCAGCTGGCGCATCATCGTGAACGTTCCCGAGGCCTTGCCGACGTCGGCGTCCGGGACCGAGCTGACGACCGCGTTCTGGGCGGCGGGGATCGCCATCGAGATCCCCGCCCCGGCCACCACGAGCGGAGCGATCATCGTCCAGTAGGCCATCCCGGGGTGCGCGATCAGCGCCACCCAGGCCATGCCGGCCGCCTGCAGGGTCAGGCCGGTCACGACCAAGGGCCGCTCACCGATCCGATCCACCATCGCCCCGGCGATCGGAGCGATCACGAACAGGGTCGCTGTCCAGGGCAGCAGCCGCAGCCCCGCCGCCAGCGGTCCCTGGCCGAGCGTGACCTGCTGGAACTGGGCCATGAAGAAGACGGCCGCGAACAGCGAGGAGGCGAGCAGGAAGTTGGCCGCGCTTCCGGCCGAGAACGTGCGCGACGTGAACAGCCGCATCGGGAGCATGGGGTGATCGGTGCGCAGCTCGGCGAGGATGAATGCCCCGGTGAGCAGGAGGCCCGCGGCCAAGGAGACGACGGTCTCGGTGCTGCCCCACCCGATCCGGTTGCCCCGCATCAGCCCCCAGACGATCCCGAACGCGGCGCCGGTGATCAGGATCAGGCCCCTGGTGTCCATCGCGGCTTTCGGCCCGTGGCTCTCCTTGATCCGGGTCAGGACGAACGGGATCGCCGCCAGCCCGATCGGCACGTTGAGCCAGAACACCCACTCCCAGGCCAGCCCCTGGGTGACGGCTCCGCCCAGGACGGGACCGCCGAGGACGGCCAAGCCGGTGATGCCGCTGTAGATGCCCAGCGCCTTGCCCCGCTGGTGGGCGGGTATGGCAGCGCTGAGCAGGGACAGCGACAGCGGTGCCACGAAGGCCGCGGCAGCCCCCTGGAGCGCGCGGGCGGCGATCAGCAGGCCGATGTTGGGCGCCACCGCACACAGCGCCGAGGAGGCCACGAACACCCCCAGGCCCCCGGCGAACAATCGCCGGCGCCCGAACCGGTCCCCGAGCGCCGAGGCGGTGATCAGCAGCACGGCGAAGCTGAGGCTGTAGGCGTTGACCGTCCACTCGAGCTCGTCGATCGAGGCCCCGAGGTGCTCGCGGATCGTGCTCAGCGCGGTCGACACCACCAGCACATCGAGCGCCACCATCAACGAGGCGACCGAGGCCAGCACGAGCACCCACCGCTGGGCCACGGCTGGGTTGCGGGAAATCCTTGAAGTCATCTGTCCTCCTCCTGCGTCATGGATGCAATTGGTCTCTTGACGATTGAGACCCCACTGCGGGGGACAGATTCAGCGATGAATTTCGGGACGGTGTGGTGTCCTGTACATGAGGTGAACGACTTCATGGATCTCGACGGCCTGGCCCGGGCTCAGCGCGGCGACGAGCGCGCGTTCGAAGAGCTGACCGATCCGTTTCGGCGCGAGCTCCAGCTCCACTGCTACCGGATCCTCGGCTCGTTGCACGACGCCGAGGACCTGCTCCAGGAAACGCTGCTGGCCGCCTGGCGCGGCCTCCCCGACTTCGAGCGCCGGTCCTCGCTGCGCTCCTGGCTGTACACGATTGCCACCAACCGCTGCCTCAACGCGCTGCGCGACTCCAACCGCCGCCCCCAGTCCGCCGGGGTGCCCGCGGCGGACACGGGGTCCGACCGCTCGCGCTCAGAGAACTTCTCCGAGATCTCCTGGCTCGAGCCCTATCCGGACCTGTTGCTCGAGGGCATCGCCGACCAGGCGCCGGGGCCCGATGCCCGCTACGAGGCCAAGGAGGCTGTGGCGTTGGCGTTCGTGTCCGGGCTCCAGCACCTGGCGCCGCTCCAGCGCGCCGTGCTCGTGCTCGGCGACGTGCTCGGCTTTCGCGCCGCCGAAGTGGCGGAGATGCTCGGGACCAGCGAGCCGTCGGTCAACAGTGCTCTGGCGCGAGCCCGGGGTGCGATCGATTCGCGCGCTCCGGTGGTTTCGGACGCGCGCGACCGTTTGTCCGTCGGTGGGGGCGGGGTCGAGCGCGCTCTGATCGGGCGGTTCGCGGACGCGTTCTTGGACGACGACATCGACGCCGTGGTCGCGCTGTTGACCGAGGACGCCGTGGTCAGCATGCCCCCCGAGCCCGAGTGGCACCAGGGCCGCGAGGCGATCGGCACCTTCCTGCGCGACCGCGCGCGGCACCGGTTCGACGACTGGCGGTTCGTCGAGACCGGGGCCAACGGTCAGCCGGCCTTGGCCTATTACATCCGGGGCGCCGACGGCGTCTTTAGTCGCCGCGGCCTGTTCGTCGTCTCGGTGCGCGGGGATCGGATCGAGTCGATCACGCGCTTTCACGACGACGGGCTGCTGTCGCGGTTCGGGGTTCCGGAGCGGGTGGACTGACTTTCGCCCGCAGGCCGGGTGGCTCACGTTGTGGGCACCAAGGCGTACACGCGACTCGGACTGCCGGTGCCGCCGACCAGGCGCAGCGGAGCGACCACGAGGAGGGCGCCGGTGGCCGGCAGGCGCTCCAGGTTGGCGAGCTGGGTCAGGCCCAGGCGCCCGGCGCCGAGCAGGAGGTTGTGGACCGGGAAGGGCGGATCAAAGCCCCCCGCCGCGCCGGCATCGATCCCGACCGTCTCCACGCCGAAACCCGAGACCCCGGCCTTGGTGGCGAGCCAGCGGGCGGCCTCGACGTCCGGGCCCGGGGTGACCGGACCGTTCTCGCCCACGTTGAGAAACCGGGCTTGATCCTGGGCCCGGGCGCCCCAGCCCGTGCGCAGCAGCACCCAGGCCTGGTCGGGGACCGGGCCGTTGTCTGCTTCCCACGTCTCGAGGTCTTCTCGGGTGAGCAGATAGCCGGGGTCGGCTTCCGATTCGGCGGTCTTGTCGATCACGCACGCTGGCCCGATCAGCGTCCGGGGCTCGATCGAGCCCACGTCGGCGCCGTCCCGGCCGGTGATCCAATGGATCGGGGCGTCGACATGGGTGCCGACGTGTTCGCCGAGGGTCAGCGTGTACCAGGCCCAGGCGGGGCCGCGGTCGTCGTAGCGGCTGATCTCGGTGCGGGTCAGCCCGGGCGTATTGGCAAAGGGCGGCGGCAGCTGGATCACCGGGGTGGACTCGGTGAGCGGCTGGGTGAGGTCGACAATCTCGACGCTGCCCGATGCGAGTCCCGCGATCAGGGCTGAGACCTCGCTGTTCTGGGTGCGGGACATGCGGTGCTCCTCGGTTTCGGATGTCGTGTCAGCCGCCGCGGAACGCTTCGGCCAGCCAGTCTGCGCAGATGTCGGGGTTGACCTTGGCGTCGAGGACGAGCGGCCGGGGCTCGGGCTCCGCCAGCCATTCGGGGATCGTGTCGTGCAGGGTCTGGCTGGTGCGGATGGTCGCGGCGCGGGCCCCGGCAGCGGTGGCGAACGCGGCCAGGTCGGCGGCCGGAAACTTGACGCGGGAGACGTCGTGGCCCAGGGGGGCGAAGTGGTGGACCTCGGCGCCGTAGGCGGCGTCGTCATAGATGAGCACGAGCAGTTTGAGCTTGAGCCGGGCGGCGGTCTCGAGCTCGGCCAGGGCCATGAACGCGCCGCCGTCTCCGATCGCCGCCACGGTCGGGCGGTCCGGACGCGCGACCGCCGCGCCGATCGCATTGCCGAGCCCGAGGCCGACGGCCTGAAAGCCGTTGGGAAACACCCAGGCCCGGGCGTCGGGGACACCGAGGAACATTGCTGGGTAGCCGAGGAAGTGACCGCTGTCCACCGCCACCGCCCGATCGCGGGGCAACAGCTCATCGACGGCCCTGGAGAGCGTGCGGGGGTCGATGAAGTCCTCGGTTCCGCCGTCTTCGTACGGTTCGTCGCGCCAGCGCTGGGCTCCGATCTCCTGTTGGCGCTCGCGTGTGCGCCAGCCCGGGTTGTGGTGTCCTCGTTGGTGGAGCTCCTGGGTGAGGGCCATGGCGGTGGCCTTGGCGTCACCGAGCAGAGCCAGATCGGTGGGTCGGTGCCGGGAGATCGCGCTGGCCTCGCTGTCGATCTGGGCCACTTTGGCGTGCGGTCCGATCAGCTCTCCGTGCCTGGTCGTCCAGGGGTTGAGCGAGGCGCCGACCACGAGCACCACGTCAGCCTGGGGCAGGAGCTCGGCCGCGAGCGGGGTGGCGAAGCCGCCGGAGATCCCGAGCGCGTAGGGGAGGCCGGCGAACAGGCCGTTGGCCGGGGCCGAGGTGGCCAGCAATGCGCCGATGACCGCGCCGAGGCGCTCGAGCTCTTCGCCGGCGTCGGCCAGCACGGCCCCCCGTCCGGCGACGATCACTGGTGTTTGGGCTTGCTGGAGCAGGTCGGCGAGGGCGCTCACCGCTTCGCTGGTGGGTCGGGGCGAATCGAGCTCGGGCGCGGATGGGGTGGCCGGCTCGGTGGCTTCGGGGGGCTGCGCCTGGATGTCGATCGGGAGCATCAGCACCACCGGCCGGCGCTCGGTCAGCGCGCGGTGATAGGCGCGCTGGGCGTCATCGGCCGCGGTGGCCGCGCTGTGCACGCGCTCGGCGATCGCCCCGACGGATTCGACGAGTCCGTGCTGATCGATCCGGAAGTTGGAGGTCAGGGCCGCCGCCGGCGTCTCGCCAGCCAGGACCAGGATGGGCGTGCGGCTCTTGACCGCCTCGGTCAGGCCGGTGATCGCGTTGGTCAGGCCGGGGCCCTGATGCACACTGCACATCCCGACCCGGCCGCTGACCCGTGCGTAGCCGTCGGCCATGCAGATCGCCCCGCCCTCGTGGCGCGCGTGGTGAAAGCGCACCCCTCCGGCGCACAGGGCATTGGTGACCACGAGGTTGCCGCTCCCTAGGATCCCGAAGGCGTCGGGCGGGCCGGCCTGGGCTGCTTGCGCCGCGACGGTGGCCCCGACCAGATCGGCGACCGAAGCGGGCGCCGTGGCTGGCCTGGTGATCGTCATCGCTGTGAGTCCGTCCTCACCGGCTGCGCATCCTACCGACGGGGGGTTTGGATCACCCCAGGTTTGTGCGCAACCCCCGAGTGGTAGACAATCTGAGCATGAGCGAGCGCGAACACCCCGAGGGCGCCGGTGCCCCTGAGCCCGAGAGCTACCAGCGTCCGGGTCAGGCGGGCTTCGGTTCCGAGGGTGCCGTCGGCGGTTCGTCGGAGGTTGTTGAGCGCGGCGAGCATCCCGCCACCGACGAGGGGGGCGACGCTGTCGCCCCTCCGGGTGACGAGGCACCCGGAGCGACGGGGTCCCGTGACCGGGCGCCCAACATGCTGCCCGGCCGGGCCCGGCGCGGTACTGGCCTCGAGCGGTTCATGGTCCGCCTTGTCGCCACCGGCGGCGTGATCGGCATCGGCGTTGGGATTGCCGCCATCCTCGCCGCCAACACCGTCCAGGGCTGGATCATCGGCCTGGTCGTTTCCGCCGTCAGCGTTGTGCTGTCGGCGATCCTCTGGTCCTCGCGCCAGGTCTAGCGCACCGGCCCCCCGGCGGCCCGGCCGCCTACCAGAGTGACTTGACGATGTCGTACATGGTCTGCGATGTCTGCCCGTTGCCCGGACAGCACGGCGGTCCGCCGGGCGCGCTGATCCCGATCTCGAGATGAGGCGCGCTCGAGATTCCGACGCTGCCGCAGCCAACCTGGGCGATCGGCTGACCGGCGGTCACGTGGTCTCCGACGTTTACCAGAGCGGGCATGGCATGGCCGTAGTAGATGTAGCGCCCGGCGTACTGGCCGCTGTCGACCTTGATCACCGGGGCGGCGGAGCCGAAGCCGTCGATGCCCTCCTGGACGATCGTGCCCGACGTGACCGCAACTTCGGTGACCTTCGAGCCACAGGCGTTGCCGATCGTGCCGATATCGACGCCATCGTCCTGACTCCAGTTCGAGGGCGAGACGACCAGGCGCTTGGGCGTGATCGGGAAGACCCAGCCAGAGCTGCTCGTGCTGGAGCTACCGGATGAGGGGGTCGAGTGGGCCGAGCGCGAGGCCTTCTTGCCCTGCTGGACCCAGGACTGAAGCGTGCTTGCGGTGAGCTTGCCGACCGTGCCACTGGCCGGGCTGAGGGCCGCCGCCTGCTGGAACTGGACGACCGAGTCCTTCGTACCCGACCCGAAGCTCCCGTCTTGACCGGTTCGGATCCCGACCAGGGACAGCCAGCTCTGCAGCGTCTGCACATCCTGTCCGCTCATCCCCTCGCGCAGCACGCGGTGGATCGAGCCGCCGACGGCGCTCGTGCGGCTCGAGGCCAAGCGGTGCGCGTTTCGCTTTGAGCCCCGGGTGGTCCTCGAGTGGCCGACTGACCGGTGCGCGCTCACCCACGCGTGCAGTGTCCCCGCGGTGTGGCCACCGACCGTGCCGCTGGCCGGCGTGAGTTGGGCGGCGTTCTGAAAGTGGATGACGGCGCGCTGGGTGCCGGAGCCGAAATCGCCGTCTGTCGCGAGGCGAAGCCCGACGTCCCGCAGCCACGACTGCAGCGTGCGCACGTCACCGCCCCGATCGCCCCTCCGCAGGACCCGGTGAAACGTGCTGGCGGCGGCGTAGGCGGGCGCAACCACGAGCACGGCCAGCGCGCTGAGCGCGCACAGGGTGCTCACGAGGGCCGCGAGACGTCCGACAGGACGTGCACTCGGATTGAGCTCGGCAGTATGAAGTTTGGACACGCGTCGATCCTCGGCGGCTAGGGGGCTCGCTGACTGATTGCCGTGTGCCTACGGGGTTAGCTGACGGGCTAGCGCTTCCGCGCCTCCCACGGATCACCGTGGAATTCGCCCCGACTAATCGGGTCCCCCGATCCCCGGATGGCGGCCCGGGAATTCGGCTTTGTGGTGCGAACACAGTACGGCAGAAAATGTTGCGGTGCTGAGCGGACGGAACCGGTCTGGCCGGATAGCCGAGTCCCCGCCGAGCCGACGGTGAGAGTCAGTCCAAATCGTCTTCGACCTCCTCGTCGTCCTCGAAACGGCCGGCCGCCAGTGCGGCTTCCTGCTCGGCGGCGATCTCAGCCAACGCGTCCGGACCGTCGATGTCGATCACCAGGGCCGTCTTCGGCTCCTCCCAGAACAGCCGAATGCACGTAAATCCGTACTCGATCCGGTCCGGCTCGGCCAGCCCGTATTCCTCGCAGAACGCGCGAGCGTCCCGTTCGCAACGAATCTTCTGCTTGAGCGTGGCCATGGCCGAATGCTCGCGCGATCCATGTAACGGATCTAGACCCAAAGGTGCCAACTCCGTGCCGGCTTCGGGCCAACTCCGTGCCGGCTGAGGGTTCGACTAACTAATGGCCGGTGTGCGCCTGGCCGGCGTACGCCTGGTCAAGGAGGACCGGGTCGTGCGAGCAGATCAACTTCACCTCGCCGGATTTGCGCTGGGCAAGCTCGCGGAGGCGCTCCTGATTTTGATGTCGCAACCTGCCGTTGGCCTGCATCAGGTTCTGGAAGGCCCGCAGCGCCGGGGGGCAATGGGCCGGAGTCGCCACCTCGCCGCGGTAGAAGTACGCATCTCCGCAGTGCAGCAGCCAGCCGTCGCCCTGGCGCAGGGCGATGCCCGTGTGACCGAGCGTGTGTCCGGGGAGCGGGATCAGCAGGATCTCGGCCTCGCTGCCCGGCAGCACCCGCACACTTTCGAATCCGAGCCACTCGTCGCCCGCGAGCTCGTGGGTGACCCAGCGCGGACCGTGGGCCCAGTGCGAGGCGCCCACGCGGTAGCGCACGCGTTCACGCCAGGGCGGGTCGAGCATCACTTCGCGTTCGCGAGCAAAGATGTGGATCTCGGCGTGGGGAAAGTCAGGCAAGCCACCGGCATGGTCGACGTCAAGGTGGGTGAGGGCGATGTGGCGCACGTCGGCGGGATCGAATCCCAGGGCGCGCACCTGCGATATCGCCGTGTCGGAGTCCTGGAGCTGGGGCTGCATCGCCGCTGTGAACGGCCGGCTGAGCTGCCGCGGATTGCGCACGTCATCGGTGCCAAAGCCGGTATCGACAAGCACGAGGCCGTCCGCGGTCTCGATCAAGAGGACGTGGCAGACGATGCGTGCGCTTCCCAGCACGCTGCCCTCGCCGTTGATCAGGCGCTGCCCGAAGGGACACATCGTGCCGCAGTTGAGGTGGTGAACTCCGGGTGCCGGCACCGCCGCATCCTATGCGGGGTGGCAGGAAAACGGGCAACCGTCCGCGTATCTTGGTGTATTGGTGCCTGGCGGGCTGGTTGAACGAGGGCCGCCACCCGATCGTGATCAGCTCGAACTCGCTCCCTGTGCGCCGCCTCTGGCGGGAGGATCTGCTTCCGCGCAGACGCGCGCGGCTGAGCCGGACCCGGGTGACGCTGCGCGATGGGGTCCGCACGACGCTGCACGTCGCAAGCTATGACCGCGAGGCGGTCAACCCACGGGTGGTGGTGCTCGAGCGCCCAGCACCGCTGGTGCGCTGGTGCCGGGAGCAGGACGTCCGCCACGCGGTGGTCGGGGGTTTCTTCGTGCGGCCGGACTGCGTCCCGATCGGCCAGGTGCAGGTCGGCGGCGAGATCCGCCCGTCGGTGGCGTTCGACGCCCCATGGGGTGACCTGCGCGCGTGCGTGCACGTGGCCGATGGCACGCTGCAGATCGCACGGCGCGATCAGCTCGCGGCCGATCTGACCGGTGATCTGCTTCAGGCGGGCCCGCTCCTGGTCGCTGATGGCCGTTGCGTGCACGAGGAAGGAACCGACCCGGAGGGGTTCTCGGCCGGCGCGCATCAATTCGATTCCGACATCTCGATGGGCCGCTATCCCCGCGCTGCGCTGGCGATCGCCGGTGACCGGCTGCTCGCCGTCGCGTGCGACGGACGCACGCCGCGCGATGCCGGCATGACGCTCCTGGACCTCGCCGAGGCGCTGGTCAAGCTGGGCGCCACCGATGCGCTCAACCTCGACGGCGGCGGCTCGGCGTCACTCGTACACGGCGGGCGGCTGCGCAACCGTCCGCGCGAGGCGCACGGCGCCGATTTGCTCGACGGCCGAACGATCGCGACCGCGATCGTGTTCGACCCCCGCTAGACCGCGCGACCTGCGGCGTCGGGCCTCGCCCGGGGGAGCCCGCACGCAATGGTTCACAAAATAGTCATACTCGGATGCGGTCATGATGAAGCCTCACGTACTCTCCGCAATCCTGTTCTCACCGCGCGGAGGGTCCGCGCACGCGGCGCGTGCGCATGCCGGCAACCTGCGAAAGCAGGGCTTTGCGGTGACGCTCCTGGCGGGGTCGCGCTCGGATCTGGGAGCGCACGGAGACGCGCGGGTGTTCTACGGGGAGGTGCGCCCCGTCGACTTCGACGCCGCGCTGGCGAGCGACACGCCCCAGCGGTTCGCGGGTCCCGCCGGCAGCGCGCCGATGCATCCCTCCTTCGAGGACCGGACCGGCGCTCCCGACCGGGTTTTTGCGATGCTCGACGACGAGGAGTACGAGGGCCAGGTTGCCGCCTGGTCTCGCGAGCTGACGCGGGCCGGGGCGCGCGAAGCCGACGTGCTGCATCTGCACCATCTGACTCCGATCAACGAGGCCGCGGCTCGCATCGCTCCCGACGTCCCGATCGTCGGCCAGCTGCACGGAACGGAACTGCTGATGCTCGAGCGGATCACCGGACCCGATCCGCCCGAGTGGAAATACGCGGAGCGCTGGGCGGAGCGAATGCGCGGGTGGGCTCAGGACTGCGCGCGCTTGGTCGTCGCTCCGACCGGCGTCGAGCGGGCGGTGGCGCTTCTGGAAGTGCCGCGGGCGCGGGTGGTAGCGGTGCCCAACGGGGTCGACCTCGATCTGTTCACACCCAGGGCGATCGACCGAAACGCCTTCTGGCAGCGCGTGCTGGTTGACGAGCCCCGAGGCTGGTTGCCGGGCGAACCGGAGGGGAGCGTGCAGCACCGCGAGGCCGACGTTGCCGCGCTGGCCGCGGGAACGGTGGTTGTCTACGTCGGTCGCTTCACCGAAGTGAAGCGGCTCGATCGGCTGATCAGCGCTTTCGGCTGCGTCCAGGAGCGGCTGGAGACGCCGGCCGGGCTGGTCCTGGTCGGCGGGCATCCGGTGGAATGGGAGGGCGAGCATCCCGCCGAGACGGTCGCTCGCCTCGGAGTTCCACAGGTGTTTCTGGCCGGCTGGCACACGCATGAGGAACTGCCCGACTTCTTTTCGGCCGCAGAGGTGGTCGTCCTGACCTCGGAGCGCGAGCAGTTCGGACAGGCGATTGTCGAGGGCATGGCGTGCGGACTGCCCGCGGTCGCCACCCGTTCGCTCGGACCGGCCGCGATCATCGACGACGGAGAGACCGGTTGGCTGGTAGAGCCCGACGACGAGATGGCCCTGGCCGCGGCACTGACCGAGGCGGTGCAGGACGAGGACGAGCGCGAACGGCGTGGCCGGCTGGCTCGGGTGGCGGTACGTGAGCGCTACTCGTGGTCGGCAGCGTCGCAACAGCTCGGCACGCTGCTCGAAGAGGTGACCGCCAACCACCCCCGCGGGCCGGAATCTCCCCGGACCGGGCGCGAAACGTTGCCCGGGCGCTCACGTCCTGGCCCGGGGCGCGAGAAGAGCACACCGGCGTTGACGTAGTAACCCGATCGGCTGATGTTGGGGCCTGGCTAAGACTGGCCCGGTGGATCGCCGAGCCCTTGAGACTATGAGCCGCTCTTTGCTATCAATAGAGGTCCGCCGCGGGGTGGAGCAGTCTGGTAGCTCGTCGG
>JBOGYN010000304.1:0-3978 GCA_050696855.1 Solirubrobacteraceae bacterium
CAACCCATGGGCCGCCGACATCTACAAACGCGCCCGCGCCCGGGGCTGCACACACGCCCACGCGATCCGCATACTCGGCCGCGCCTGGTGCGGCATCATCTGGCGCCTCTGGCAAGACCACACCACCTACCAGCCCACCCAACACACCGCCCTCCAGAAACTCATCGCCATTAAGGGTTGACACAGGGAGTCTCATCGCCCTGCGTTCTACACGATGACCCTGACCAGCGGCTCACGCCCAACCCGGGCCTGGGATCATGCCCAGGCCATGGGTGCCGCCGACACAGTCGCCACCCTCGCCGGGTTCGAGGGTCGCGGCGCGGGAACCGACACCGAGCGGCGGGCCGCAGCGTGGCTCGTTCGCGAGCTCCAGACCGGTCGCCGCGACGCGACGGTGGAGACTTTCTGGTCACGGCCCGACTGGGCCCTGGCCCACGCCTGGCACACGGCACTGGCCCTGGCCGGAAGTCTGGTCTCGGTGGCATCGCCGAAGCTGGGTGGCGCGCTGATCCTCGTCGCTGTGCTCTCGCTCGCCCTGGACGCACTGACCGGCGCTTCGCTCGGGCGCCGCCTGACCTTCGAGCGCGCGAGCCAGAACGTGATCAGTCCCCCGCCGGGCGCCGGACGCCCGGTGCGGCTGGTCGTGACCGCGAACTACGACGCCGGCCGGATGGGGCTCGTCTATCGCCCGGTGCTACGCGTCCTCGCCGGCCGCCTGCGCGCCGCGTTCGGCGCCGCGGCGCTGGGTTGGGAGGCCTGGCTGGCGATCAGCTTCGTTTGGCTGCTGGCCACGGCCATCGCCCGCAACGGTGGCGCCAGTGGCCAAGGACTCGCCGTCGCCCAGCTGATCCCCACGGCAGTCCTCGTCCTGGGCCTGGCCCTGCTGCTCGATCTGGCCAGCTCCCAGTTCGGCCCCAGCGCTGGGGACAACGCCAGCGGAGTCGCCGTGACGCTCGCGCTCACGCGCGCGCTCGATTTCTCCCCGCCGCGCAACCTCGAGGTCGAGGTCGTGCTCCAAGGGGCCAGCGACGGCGCGATGACCGGCCTCGCGCGGTATCTGCGCGCTCGGCGCCGGGAGCGCGGCGCCGCCAACACGATTGTGCTCGGCATCGGTGCCTGCGGCGCGGGTGACCCGTGCTGGTGGGGCAGCGACGGGACGATGCTGCCGTTGCGCTTTGGGACCCGCCTGGCCGGCGTCGTCGCGGCCGCCGCGGGGCCTCAGACCGGGCTGCCTGCTCGCGCTCACCGGGGCCGCGGGATCTCGCCGGCCTTCCCGGCGCGTCGGGCACGGCTGCCCGCGATCACAGTCGGGAGTCTTGACGAGCGCGGCCTTATCCCCCGCTCACACCTCCCCGCTGACCTACCGGGCGCGCTCCAAGACGGGGCAATCGACCGGATGCTCGAGCTCGTGCTGACCGTGGTCGACGCGATCGACGCCGGCCTCGAACCCGCGCCTAGCGCACCCAGTGCATCTAGTGGTACAGCAGCTTCATCCCCAACAGCTGCGTGATCGTCACGAAGCGATAGCCCCGGGCCTTCAGGCTTTTGATCTCCCGGGGCAACGCGGCCAGGGTCTCCGCGCGGTTGCCGCCCCCGTCGTGCTGGAGAATGATTGCCCCGGGATGAGCGTTGGACATTACGTTGCCGTAGATCGCGCCGACGCCGGGCGTGGCCCAGTCGCGCGGGTCGATGTCCCACTGGATGGTCTTGAAGCCCAGTGAGGTCGCGGTCCTCAGCAGCCCGGGACCCACGGCGCCGAAGGGCGCCCGGAACAGACAGGGGGTAAAGCCGTGCGTGGCCTGCTTGATCGCCTCCGCCGTCTGGCTGATCTCCCCAGCCGCGAACGGACCGCCGGCCGACACGTCGGCGTGGTTCCAGGTGTGGTCACCGATCATGTCGCCGTCGGCGAGCATCCGTCGTTCGATCGCGCCGCCCTGCCCGAAGCCGGCCACGTGCACGCCGACCTCGAAGAAGGTGGCAGGCACCCGGTAGCGCTCCAACAGCGTGAGGAACTGGGCCGTCTGGTACCAGGGTCCGTCATCGAAGGTGAGCGCAATCATGTGCCCGATCCTCGGCCCGTGATTGACGAACGGGCTGCCGCTGTCCACACAGCCGACTAGCTGTGGGGTGTGGAGGGAGGTGGAGGCGGGACGCTCGGGAAACAGAGTCACGCAACTATCCGAGCCGGGCGATGTCGGCTGGCAGGGCGGCGACCGCAGCGTGCTGAGCACCTGCCAGCGCAGCGGCGCGTAGCCCAGGCCGAAGGCGCTGGGGTCAAAGGTGGCGCTGAGACCGTGGGCGCCGTCGGGGGTGACGGTCGCGGTGATGACGGCCGCCCGCCCCACCCCGGCCCGCGTAACCGTCTGGTAGACGAGCCGCGCGCCGCTGGCGCCGGCTCGCGGGCCGATCAGACACAGCCGGCCCGAGACCGTGCCGGTGCGGTGACGCTCAAGCAGCAGACACAGCGACCGACCCGCCGCCTTCAGCGCCCCGGGCGAGAACGGAGCGGCCATGGTCACCCTCCATACCAGCTGCTGGCCGGCCTGGGTAAGGGAGGCTGACTGCACGGCGAGCGGCTGGGGTCCCGTGCCGGCGGCCGCGGCCCACGGCACGGCTCCGCACAGTGCCAGCCCGAGCAGAGACAGGACGAAACGAGCACGCACCCGGGGCGGACTATAAGGCGCGCCGCGTCCATAGACTGCACCGACAGTGTCAGGCCCAGTCTGCATCGTTGGCGGCACCGGCGCGCTTGGTTTCGGCCTGGCGGTCCGCTTGGGCCGCGCCGGCGTCCCGGTGGTGATCGGCTCCCGGGATGGCGGACGCGCTCAGGACGCGGCCGCCCGGGCTGCGGCATTGGTCCCCGACGGCTCCTTCGAAGGCCGCGAGAATGCGGCCGCGGTGGCCGACCTCGAGCTGGTGATCCTCAGCGTTCCGTTTCGCTCACAGTCCGAGACCCTGACCAACCTCAAGCAGGCTCTCAAGCCGGGGCAGCTTGTGATCGACGCAACGGTGCCGCTGGCCGCTGCGGTGAGTGGCAAGGCGACGCGGACCCTAGGGGTGTGGCAGGGATCGGCCGCCCAGCAGGCCCAGGAGATGGTGCCCGAGGGAGTGACGGTGATCTCGGCCTTTCACACGGTCAGCGCCGCGCTGCTCACCGACCTCGAGCACGAGCTCGAGGAGGACGTGCTGATCTGCGGTGACCGGCGCGCCGATAAGGACAAGCTGGCCGAGCTCGTGGAACGGATCGACGGGCTGCGCGCGGTCAATTGCGGGCCGCTGGAGATGGCCCGCATCGTCGAGCAGCTGACTCCGCTGCTGATCTCGATCAACGTGCGCAACAAGGTGCGCGCCGGGATCCGCATCACCGGTCTGAACCGGTGAGCGCCGGCGCGGTCGTGGTGCTCGCCGGCGGCACCGGCGGCGCCAAGCTGGCCCGGGGCCTGCTCGACGTGGTTGGCCCCGGCGAGCTGATCGTGATCGCCAACACGGGCGACGACATCGAGATCTACAACGCCTACGTCTCCCCCGACCCCGACCTGATCACGTTCTGGCTGGCGGACCTGATCGACGAGCGCGGCTGGGGGCTCGCCGGCGACACGTTCAACGTGATGGAGGCGCTCCGGGACCTCGGCGTCGAGGTGTGGTTCAACCTAGGCGACCGCGATCTCGCGATCGGGCTTGAGCGCGCGCGCGCGCTGGCGTCCGGCGAACGCCTCACCGACGCGCACCGCGCGATCGCATCACGGCTCGGCGTTCGGGCCCGCGTGCTGCCGATGGCCGACCAGCCGGTCCGCACGCGAGTGCTCGCCCAGGGCCGCTGGTGGCCGCTCCAGGAGTTCCTGATCACGGGCCGCGGCGAGGGCCCGGTCGGCGACGTCGAGTTCCGCGGAGCGGCGGCGGCGTCCGCGAGCCCCGAGGTGCTGGAGGCGATCCGGACCGCTCGCGCGATCGTGATCGGTCCCTCCAACCCGGTGATCT
>JBOGYN010000305.1:0-5879 GCA_050696855.1 Solirubrobacteraceae bacterium
CTGCGCGGGCGCCCGTGCCGCCGCTAACCCCCCGCGCGTTCCCGTAGCGCACCGACAGCGGACGCTAAAACTCCCGTATTCACACTGCGGTGTATCGCCACGTGTCCGATTCGCTCAACGATCGGCAGCCGCAACCCGTTGCGAGCCCGCGTCGCGCTGTCGAGCGACGACGTGAGCAGATCGAGCGTTAGAAGCGGGCTGTAGAGCTGCGCCCCTAGAGCTTCCATGCACCGGAGCACCTCGTCACACTCGTCTTCGGGCATCCACCCCAGCAATTTGCTGTAGATCATCCATAGCGCCAGGTCCACCCCGACCGCGCAGCCGTGCAGCATCCCGCCGCGCAGCTCCAAAGGGGAAACGATGCAGTGCCCGAGGTCCACGTCACGGTCCAGGATCGCCTCGCGAAAGTTACAGACGAGCCTTCCGACCATTTCACGGATTGCCAACCGCGCCAACGGCCCTGCCTCAGCCGCTTGCCAGCGCGTCGTGAGGACCCGGCGCGCATCCTGCATGAAGAGTTGCCACAGCTCGCCCCCGGCAATCAGCGCCATCTTCAGCACTTCCATCAGGCCCGCTAGCGCCACTTCCTCGGACACCGTGGCCGAGATTGAGCGATCGAGCAGCACCGCGAGCGGTGCCTCATATGTGCCGAGTGCGTTCTTCCCGCCGATCTCATCGTTCAGTGCAGCCTTGACACCCACGCCTGCATCGACAAGTCCCGTTGGTGTGCCCGGTATGAGTGCAGTTGGTAGGCCCTTGCAAACAGCCGCCGCCACGCAGCGGGCCAGATCGAGGAGCGCGCCACCGCCAAGGATTGTGACCACATCCCTGCGGCGTGGCTGCTTCGCTAGGAGCGCCGCCTCTAGGTCGGCCGCCATAGTACGGGTCTTGATCGACTCGCCTCCGGGGTGGTCATGCCAGCTCGACAGCACACCTGCCCCGGCTAGAAAGTCCCTTAGTTGGTTCCGGATCAGTTCGGGCACGCCGTCATCAGCGATCACATGGTGCCGATACCCAAGCGCGGGCAGCAGAGGGCCACACATGTCCGCCTCGATGATGCGGTACGCGATGTTTTCGGCCGGACTTGCGACCAACAGGTCCAGCGGGTCATAGCGAAAAGTATGCACCGCTGCACCGAGCTTGGTTAGGTGAGGGGGTAGGAGGTCGGTCACCGGCTTGCGAAACGTCCAGGCGGTTAGTAGGTCCATGACGGCCTTTCGGTAGGTGGGACATGGGCCGCTGTCAACTCTGGGCCTACACGCCTCGACCCACAAGCCACCGCCCGCGTGAACAGGTCCGGGGGTGTCACACCGTCCGTAAGGCCCGACCCACGACCGCGCGGCCCTACCCCAACCCATGCCGCGCCGGGCTGGTCCCGCTGCCTGCGCCCCGGCGCCTAACGGCACCGAGACGCCGTGTCGGCGCCTGGCGGCACCGCCACAACGGCAGCGGGACCAGCCCGGCGCGGCGGCACACTAGATGGACACCCCGGGGCATCGGGAGCTCGAGGCTCAATCTCGAGGTGTGTGGAGATCGCGAGCTGGAGGCGGGCGGGGCCGTAACCGGGGCGGGACCGGTCGCGCCGCAAGTTGCGCCGGAGCTCGTCGGCGGCCCGGAGTGGCGGTGGTCCGGCCGTGATGACGATCAGCAAGATCGGGATGCCCGTTCAGGACAGCCAGCGGGCGTTCGACGCGGCCAAGTATGCGCTCGACGTGTCGGAGTCGCCGGACGCCTACGCTCGGCCCGACGGACGCTCGGAAGCGGCGGCTGGCTACTACGTCGACGGAGGTGGCGAGGAGGGCGAGATCAAGGCCCGATCGATGTGGGTGGGGTCTGCGGATGCTTTGAAGAAATACGGGCTCACTCACGGACAGGAGGCGACCGTCGAGGAACTGGGGGCGGCGCTCCGGGGTCAGGACCTAGAGGGCAATGCGGTGCGAGAGCCGGCGAACATCAAGGTGCCGGTGTTCGACGCGCGCGGTCGGTTCGCGCGAGAGGACGGCAAGCTCCTCAAGCAAGAAGTCCGCGGGATCAACAGCTTCGACCTGACCTTTCAGGCTCCTAAGACGGTGTCGGTGCTGTGGAGCCAGGCGGGCAACGAGCAGCGTGCCGAGCTCGAGCGCTACATGATGGACTCCGCCAAGGTTGCGCTCGACCACGTCCTGCTGACGAGGAGGCACATCAGCCGGCGGATCGACGGCGCCGTTGTCACCGAGAAGCCGATCGGTTACGTGGCGTCACTCTCGTTGCACGTAACCGCGAGGCAAGCAGCGCACGAGCAGGCTCCTTCGCCGCACCTGCACGTCCATTGCACCGTCGTCGCCGCTGAGCGAAGCGACGGCGAACTCGTCGCATTCGGCAACTCGCAGGAGCTCTACAAGTGGGGCGGGATGCTCCAGGCCGGAGCGGTGGGTCGTGCCGAGCTCGCCGATCTGATGGTCGAAGGCGGCTACGAGATCGAGCCGGACTCGGGCCGCCACGAGCGGTTCTTCGAGGTCAAGCATGTCTCGAGACCTCTGACCGAACGGATGAAGGCGCGACACGGAGAGGTCAAGCAGCGCGAGGCGGAGAAGATCCTGGAGCTTGGACACGACCTGACTCGGGCAGAGCGCCGGCTGCTCGCGCTCGAGACCCGGGCTCCGAAGGGTGAGGTCTCACCGGACGTGACAGCCGGTGTTTGGTCCGCGCTTGGCGAGGAGTACGAGTGGGGCCTCGAGGAAGCGGCCGCGGCGAAGGCCGGAGCGGGCTACGACGATGATCTTGAGCGGCGTCGCGCCGAGGTCGTCGCGGGGGTCATGCGGCGGATTGAGAAGCAGGGTCCGGTAGTTCCACGCGACTACATCCTTGCGTTTGCCCACGAGGCCGGTCAAGGCCGGCTCAGCCGGGGACAGATCCGCTCCGTGGTCGAAGAGCTCGAGCGCTCGGGCCAGATCGTGGCCTTGCAGGGACGGATGGCGACGAGTCGAAGCATCCGCGATCGGGAGCTGCGCGTGATGAACGTCGCGGAGACACGTGCGCGGAGTCAGGCGGCCCCGATATCAGAGCGAGGGCGCGCCGCCGGTGAGGCCGCAGCGAATGCGCGACTCGGCGCGGGCCGGGCGCTTCACCGCGAGCAGAAGGACGCGCTCGAGGTGCTCACGCGCGGCAGTGGGTGGTCAATTCTCACCGGCCGAGCGGGAACCGGGAAGGGACCCGTCCTCAGGGCGGTCGCCGAAGCGCACCGGACGGACGGATGGCAGGTGATCGGGTGCGCGACGGACGGCACGATCGCCGAGCAACTGGGCGGCGACATCGCCCCGGTCGCGGGATCGAATCCGGCGCGCGAGACCACGCACTGCTCGATCACGATGTTCCTCACCAAAGCGCAGCACGCCCTCGTCACGCTCGACGACAAGACGCTGCTGATCGTTGAGGAGGCGAGCAAGGTCGGGCTGCGGCAGTGGTATGAGATCGCGCTGCTGTGTGAGCGCTCCAAGATGCGAGTGCTGTGCGTCGGCCACGAGGGGCAGCTCGGGGCGATCGATCTCCCAGGCATGTTCTCGGCGATGATCGGCGCTCGGTGGGCGAAGCCGTTCGAGCTGCAGCAGGTGCGGCGTCACCTCGACCCCAACGATGACACGAAGAGTCATCCCTGGCTCGGTGAATATGCCGACGCGATCAACGACGGGGACGGCAAGGCAGCGCTGAAGTTGCTCCGGGACAACGACGCGATCACGATGTACCGGACCCGCGCAGAGGCGATGGTGGGGCTTGTGCGCAGCTGGGAGCAGAAACGCAACACGACGCGCGCCCGGCGTTCGATGATGATCATTCACGGGTCTAACCAAGACGTGGACCGTGTCAATGAGCTCGCGCAACAACGGCGGATCGAACTAGATGAGATCAGGGGCGAGAGTGTCGAGGCGAACGATCGCTCATACAGGATCCATCGCGGTGAGCCGGTGATCCTGGCGTCTCGCGCCTACCACGATGACCTCAGCTCCCGCGGCTCCCGTGTCGAGAACGGAACGTTTGGGACGGTGACCGACGTCGATCAGGAGCGCGGGGCCGTGACGGTGCTGTTCAAGAGCGCCAAAGGCGATCAGTCCGTCGTGGTCGATCTCAATGAGCTTCGCGAGCAGTCACGGGGGGGCGATCCGGGTGCGCCATCTCTGCGGCTCGCGTATGCGAGCCACGTGTATCCGACCCAAGGCGCAAGTATCGACGTTGTCGGCGAGCTCGGGGGGCATTGGAGTCAGGGCAAGGAGGCGAGCTACGTCGCCGCATCTCGTTCGATCTATGAGTTCCACGCGCACACCGATCGCGAGAGCCTCGGCAAGCACCTGACCGAGGAACAGGCCTGGGAGCGGTACGAGCAGCTACTCGAGACCGCGTCGGACCGCACGGCGACGCTCGAGCTAGCGGAGATAGACGCCAGATTCAGCGTCGAGTACTTCCCGCGTGAGGCGCTGCCCGCGCGCGGCACCCCCGGGCTGATGCGGGCTGGGAACTCTGAGACTACTGACATCGAGACGAGCTCGGACGCTGTCCGGGAGCCAGAGCCCGACCCGTTGGCGGCCCTATTGCCAGTGCTCGGCGAGGAGCGCGCCGCCTGGCTCGACGAGCGGGCTGACGAGCGTCAGCAGGAGGTCGGTGAGCTGACCGTCGAGGAGCTGATCGTGCACCGAGCGCTGACGAGTCAGTCGATCGATGCGCTGGACCGTGCCGCGGCGCGCGAGAGCCTGAGTCTGGAGCGAGACGCGTCGGCCCTGGAGCAGCGGATCAGCGACGCACGCGCACAAGCAGGCGAGCTCGAGGCGCAGGTGCGCGACACGTGGGGGGTGCGGCAACGCCACGAACGTCGCCGGGTAGTCGAACGCGTCAGCGTCCTGCACCGATCGGCCATGGCCGACGAGGAGCAGCTGATGGCGCTGGTGCGCGAGCAGCAGCAGCTACAGGATGACGGCCGCCATCTCGACAGCTGGATGGCGACGCACGGGGAGCGCGCATCACAGTGGTTGGCTTACCAGCGAGAGCTATCTGAGCGCGGGCTGAGCACCTCAGGCCCGGGACCGGAGATCGGCGAGCAACGCCAGATCGACGCGCCGGACATCGGTGCTGAACCCGTGCACCCTGATGCGATGGCCCTGCAGAGCGGCTGAGACTTGACTTGGCGGACGCCCCGCTGGGGCCACTATGTGGATCCGCCGGCCGCTCGACCGGGACGCAGGTGCCGCCGGCGCTCCGCTCCCGTGGCAGTGGATCCGCTACCAGTTCGGTGCGATGGTGCGGTTGATCGCCGGCACCGACGAGGCCTTCATCGTGGCGCTCAACGGCGCGGCAGCTGGCGTCAGGCCCGCGTCCGCCTACACGTCCGCGGCGAGCACATCGACGCCCGGCGCGCGCGCAAGCTCACCTCGTGGGAGCAGGCGCTGGCGCTCGAGGAGTTCGGCCTCTTCATACAGCAAGCAGTACGCGAATCCAGGCCCGATGTTCAGGCTCATGCCGTTGCCGAGCAGCAGACTCCCCAGTCGACGGCGGGGGTGAGCCCTTCCCAGTCGCTCAGCCGCGCGTCAAGCGCGATCCCGGTCATCGGGCGCGCCGGAGCCGATCCTAGAGACGGTCGCGGGTCCACCGAGGAAACGGACCGCCAAGCCCACCGGAGACGCCTGACTCGCCGGGAGCGGCCGGCCGCGACCGTCGGTCGCGGGCAGAGGACGGGTCTCGACGGTGTAGCCATTTGCTTTGGCCCACCGTTTGACGTTGTAACGAAAGCTCTCGGTCGAGCTTGCGTAATCCTCGCCGTGGGCGAACTGCCAGGCCTGTCCGTCAGCCCATTCGCCAAAGTCAAAGCGCGAGCGGCTCGCGCGCTCGGGCAGCCCGTCGGGGAGTAGTTGTGG
>JBOGYN010000306.1:0-4957 GCA_050696855.1 Solirubrobacteraceae bacterium
GTCCTACACCAGTCCGTCCAGCGGCGGTGTCAGTCGTGGCGTGTCGGAGAGCAGATCGCGACGCCGGCGCCTCTTCCTGCGAGGAGGCGACTGGATGTCTGGCAGCCGCGCGGGATGGGATCGCGAGGTTTCGCTTGCTGCGGGCAGGTTTCTGCCGTCAAAGCGGATCGGCGCCTTGTCGCCGTTGCTGAGCTTGTAGCCGCCCCATTCGCGCCAGTGGGCGTACACGGTCGAGCGCGATACCCCGAAGTGCCGGGCGACCTGCTCGACGGTGAGGGTTGGGGCGGGCGTGACGGGCTGGCCGAGCTCGGCAAGGATCGTTTCGAGGTCTTCGCGTAGTGCCGTGGTGACGCGCGCGGCGATCAGCTCCATGATCTGCTCATCGATCAGTGCCTGTTCTTTCTGCAGCAGCATTCCGATCTCTCGATCTAGAGTAGCATATCTGTTACGCGAAGCGCAAAGTGTGTGAGAGGCGGTATGCTCTCGGTGTGCGTCGCGATGCTGTGAAGAGTGCTGTGCTGTTGCGCCAGGCGCGGTTGCGCGCCGGCCTCAGTCAGACCGGGCTGGCGGAGCGAAGCGATAAGCACCGCGTTGAGATCGGCCGCTACGAGGCCGGTGTTGTGGCGCCGAGTCTGGACACACTGACCGATCTGGTTCGCGCCTGCGGGTTTGACATCTCACTCGAGCTGGTTGCGCTCCGGCCAGTTGGGGATGACGGGCTTTCAGAGCTGGCGCTGCTCTCCCCGGAACGGCGCCTTCAGCGGATGCTCGACCAGCTAGACAGAGCCTGAGATCAGTGGCTCGTCGTGAGCAGAGGCTTGATCCGTTGGGCGTGCTCGCCGTGCTTGAGCGCCACTACGTCGGCTATGTCCTGATCGGTGGTTTGGCGCAGGTGCTGCGCGGCGCGGACCTGATCAGCACCGGGGTGGACATCTGCCCTTCGTTTGCCAAAAATAACCTCGAGAAGCTCGCCTCCGCGGTCGCCGAGCTCGACGCGACCGGTGTCGAAGGCCAGCCAGTCGCGCTGGACGAGCAGATGCTGACCCGCGACCCGGTGGTCGAGCTCCCCACCAGCGCCGGCGTATTGAAGGTGATCGCGTCGCCGGCCGGCGTCCCGAACGGATACGTCGACCTGCGCCGCGCGGCCAGCCGCGAGGACCTCGGTCATGGCGTCCGTCCGCTGGTCGCCTCCGCCGGTGACCTCGCCGCGATGGCCGCCGCACTTCACCGCGAACAGGACCTAGAGCGCCTGGCGGCGCTGCGACGGATCGTGGAGCTTCACGCCGGCCGCCTTAGCCAGCCTGAGCCAGCGACCAGGATCAGTCAGACGCGGCCGGGTCCGGCGGCGCGGCGCGGGCGACGCGCGACGCGCTGACGCCACCGGCGACTCTGCCGCTCGCATCCTGTCCTCGTTCTGAGGGGTTCCGCGCATCTCAACGTTGCCTTGGCCAGCGCGACGCCGGACGAAGCGCGGTCCGTATCGGAGAAGCGCCGCCGCGCATGTGGCTGGTGTTCACCACCCGGGAGGCTACGATCGACCGGCCCATCGAATGTAAGGATCGCCAGATCATGCTTGACCAACTCAGTCGTGACATCAAGACTCGCCTCGACGCGCTGCTGACAGAGGCTGACAAGCTCCGCCACGCGCTGACCGCCCTCGGGTCACGCGACGGCAACCCTGCCGCCCCTACAAAGACCCGCTCCCCGGCGGCTCAGACACGCTCCCCGCGTCGCGCCAAGGCGCCTTCAAGCAAAGCGGGGTCGCCACGACAGACGACACGCTCTCGTGCCGCGAAGTCGGGGTCAGCAAGCCGATTGCGACAACGCAAGCCGCGGTCAACCACGCCCGCCGGGTCGGCCGCCAACGGCGCGCGTACCGCCCCGGGCGCGACCAAGACCTCCGTCCTGGCGGCGCTTGGCGATGGCAACGCGATGACCGCGGGAGAGATCGCCACCGCGACGGGGCTGGGTCGCCCAACCGTCAGCACGACGCTTTCGCGCCTCGCTAAGACCAGCGAACTGACCAAGGTCGCTCGCGGCTACCAGATCGCTTCACCCGCCAGCCAAGCACCCCCCGACGCGTCACCCGACGCGACGCCGTCGTAGCCGCAACGCGGCTCGCAAAACCCGACTGCGCAAGCACAACTTTGCGCCGTCGGGCCTCGCGCTCGCCGTTACACGGTTCCGCAAACGCGCCGGGGCGAGCGGTCGGCCCGATTGGGGACGATCGACATGTCGCCGCCGAAGCACTCGCTTCTGTTGTGCCAGCGGGCAGAAGAATGCGATCGCGCGAACCGGCGGACTCGGAGACGGGCTTCGCCTCGAGCCGGACACGGGGAGTGCGGTGAAGCAGCGACGATGCATAGGTACTGCGGCGCGAGGCAGGCCAGTATGGCTGGCCCTGCCAGTTCTACCTAGCCGCAGTCGGTTCTTCGCCTGATCAATGTGGAAGGCAGGTACGTCGTTGGCGTGCTGACTGTCCGTGGCTTCGGCAGGTGGGCCTCCCGTAGTCGACTCCAGTTGAGCAACTGACGGCAGACTCAAGAATGTGCTTTCCCAAGCCGATACGCTCGCTGGAGCAATGGACGGATCCGGAGCCAGCGCACCGACTACGCGCACCGCATGCCTTGGGCGCATAGGTCTGATCATGGCGCTCAGCGGCGTGGTCCTCGTGCTCCTCGCGACCATTGCGACGGGCGCTCCGGTGACGACGCGTGGTGCGCTGGCAGCGCGTAACCCGACCGCCGTTTCGCGGCATGGGCAACGCCGCAATGTGCATGAGGTTGCTGGGCCTTTTCGCAAGAGCATTGTCGGTGGCCAAACAGCTCCTGCGGGCAGCTTCCCCTGGCTTGCCTTTATCGAGGACAACCTCGGCGGCGGCAACTACGCCCTGTGCACCGGCACCGTGGTGTCCTCTAACGTCGTGCTGACCGCTGGGCACTGCGCTGAAGACATAACGACCGGAGCGCAGCGGCCGGCCAGTGGGTTTGCGGTGGTCACCGGTACGTTGGACTGGACTGACGCGGCGACCCGCCAGGTATCTAGCGTTTCACAGGCGGCGATCTATCCCGGCTTCGATCCGAACCCGCTGCACGGGGACGCGGCCGTGCTCGAGCTCTCAACACCCACTACCGCCCCCGCGATTCCGCTTGCCACTACGAGCTCGTTCCTCGTGCCCGGCGCAAGAGCTGCGATGGCCGGGTGGGGTTTGACGGACTCATCCAGTTCGGCAAGCATGCCCGATCAGCTTCAGTGGGCCGCTACGGTAGTCCAGCGGCCCACCTACTGCGCCGCGCATGACGGGCTGCCATTCGATTCATCAGCGCAGTTCTGCAGCATCGATGCTCCGTACGACGACAACAGCTTCTGCCACGGCGATAGCGGCGGCCCGCTAATCGCCAACTACCTCAGCGGCCAGTCAGGCCCGGCAACTGAGATCGGGGTCATCAGCAATGTGGCAGCAGGTTGTCCAACGTCCGCCCCTGATGTCTTCACCCGCGCCGACAGCATTTCAACATGGGTAAATGCTCAGATCGCCTCCGATGCGCCCCAGTCGCCGAGTGCGTCACCCACGGCCTCGACGCCTCCTCCGGCGGTCCAGACGCCGACAGCAGTGCCGCCCGCTGCCGTGACCACTGGTCGGATGCTCCCGAACGAGGCCAAGAGCGACGCACGCCAGGTCCTCAGCCACGTGTTGGGCCGGCGTTTCACCAACGGCCACCAGCTCGCATACAACTGCTCCCGCGTCTCAACCAACAAGTTCGACTGCGCCCCGCAATGGTGGTTCGGGGATGTGAACGCCAACGACTACTACGGTGACGTCACCGTTTGGCTGCTCGTACAGAACGGGCAGGTCGAGTGGAGTGACCACTACGCAATCCACTGGGTTAACGACTGGTGCTACTGGCACTCAGGCCATCGCAGCCGCTGTCGCATCTGGACCAAGCGAGGCGCTTGGTAGATCATCGCGATTCGCAGGTTGCAGGGCACCGCCGGCCGGCAAGTCGAGCGCGGTCCATAGGCAGGCGTGCCACCGCCGCCGGCAGCGTCGACGCGACCGCGCCATTCCAATGCGGGCGCATCTGATCGTCGGCCGGGGCGATCACCGGCGCCGACTCGGGGCGATCCAGATGTCGCCGAAGCGCTCGCCGAGATCTTCGAGGCCGCGATGTTGAACGCGATCGTCGGCCGGTCGCAAGCACTTGCGAGCGTGACGCCGGCGGCACATCGACGTTGTGACGGCAACGTCGCTCGGTCTTGCGAGTGACGTTCGCCTGAAGCGACCGCGCGCGAGATGTCGCCTCAGTGGTTGACGCCGCCCGCCTAGCGAGGCGCGTGATACGTGCGGGCTGTCCGCTAACCGCCGAGTTCACGCATGTGGCTGTCCGCCCAGGTTCGACCTCGGTTCGCATCGAGCAGCCAGAGCACATCCCGCACGGCCAGAAGCACTTCCTCGAGCGTTTCGTATGAGTACGTCGACCTCCCTGTATGGGCGACCTTATTGCGGAGGTCGACGCCCTTCTTGAGCGTCTTCAACAGCTCGGGCGAAGGGGTGCGGATTGGCCGCCCATCTTGAACAGGCAGCTTGGGAAGGTACTCGGCGAGCATTCGCGTAATGGGCGGCGTGGGCGCCTCTTCAAGCATCCAGGCTGCCTCAGGAACGCGGCCCGAGATGAACTGCTTCACGCCGACCTCAACCGCTGAAATCCCAAGGAGAAGAGCGCTGCGACGATTTGCATGTCGTTGCTCCCATCCCTCGCGCCACAGTGCGTGGGCAAGCGGCTCGTTGTCTCCGTGGTCCAACAGGCCCTGAACATCAGCAGCCACCTCATCCGTGATGCGAAGATCGCCAACCGCCCACCCGTACACGAACCCTTGCATTGGCGCCCTCACCCAATTCGCGCCATCGAATGAGAAGAAAGCGCCCCGGCTGGAGAAGGGTTGATGAAGACCCTCA
>JBOGYN010000307.1:0-1597 GCA_050696855.1 Solirubrobacteraceae bacterium
TGATCAGAGCGGGCCTCGCTCCTCGACGAGGCCGTCGGAAGTGCTAGGCCGCCCCCTGTACCTGCGCGCCGACATCGGTAGCCGCGATCAGCCTGAGCACTCGCGCGACAACCTCGAGACTCTGGAAGGGGCGCTACACTCCTCGTCGCCAACGCCGGTGTCGCCCGGCGCGACGAGTTGCTCGACACCAGCGACGAGGACGCGCACGCCATGCTGGACACCAACCTTTATGGCACGTTTGTCACCCTTCAAGCGTTTGCGCCGCTCGTCGCGCGCCAGGAGCACGGTCGCATCGTGGTGACCAGCTCCGTCACGGCCGTGCACGGGATGCGTCGGCGCGCCCTCTACTCGGCGACCAAAGCTGCCCTTTCCGGTCTGGTTCGTTCCCTGGCCATCGAGTGGGGTCCGAGTGGCGTCACCGTCAACGCCGTAGCACCTGGGATCGTCCGCACTCCGCTTCTGGAGCGGTACATCAGCGAGCATCCCGAGCGTGTGTCCGCCGCGATCGAAGCGACCCCGCTGGCGCGGCTCGGTGAACCCGACGACGTGGCTGGGCTGGTGGCCTTCCTGGCGTCGGATGCCGCCCGCTTCATCACCGGTCAGACCATCGTCGCGGACGGCGGCCTCAGCGCTGGCGACTCGTGGTGGTGAGCCCGGGCAACCCGCGCGGTCGGGCCCGCGACCGCGACGCCCACTCGCGCCGGAGCGGTGCTGTGCTGTTGCGGACCACCAGTTCCACGCGATGAACGTGGATACGCGGTCGCCCCGGATTTCCATCGAGCGCCGTCAGCAGCCGGGTTACTCCGGCTGAGCCGATCTCGGCCATGGGCACGTGCACCGAGGTGAGCGCCGGTTCGAGGAAGTCGAGGCCGGGGATGTCGTCGAAGCCGGCGACCGAGATGTCGCCGGGCACGTCGACGCCGCGCCTGCGCAGCTCGCTCAGCGCGCCCAGCGCCATGCTGTCGGTGGCCACGAACACAGCGGTGATGCGCCGCTCGCGTGGTGCCAGCAGTCGCGCCATCGCCGTCGCCCCGCTGGCTCGGCTGAAGTCCGCGCTGGTGAGGTATGGCGCAGCCCCGGCGGCTTCCATCGCATCGCGGTAGCCCAACTCCCGCTCGCGACTGGTGCGGATGTGCGGCGGCCCCCCGATCATGGCGATGGAGCGATGGCCGAGCGAGAGCAGGTGCTGGGTGACCATGCGCGCGCCGCCCCGGTTGTCAGGGATCTCTGACGGCCAGGGCTCCGCGCGAGGCGCCAGCGCGACGATGGCGCCCCCGTATTCAGCGATGCTCCTGGTGTAGCCGCGCATCTCGCGACGGTAGGCTGCCACCTCCAGGCCGCCGCCGGCAAACAGCACCCCGGCCACACGGCTGAGGCACAGCATCTGCACGTAGCGCAGCTCGGTCGCCGGGTCCCGGTCGCTGTGACAGACGATCGTGAGGAACCCGTGCATGGATGCCGTGTGTGTGGCTCCCCGGACGATCTCAGCGAAATACGGGTCGCTCACATCGTGCACGACGACGGCGATCGTCGGGGTGCGTCGAGCGCGCAGTGCACGCGCCATCGGGTTGGGGTGATACGAGAGACGAGCGGCCAC
>JBOGYN010000308.1:0-4067 GCA_050696855.1 Solirubrobacteraceae bacterium
CGTCTGGCATTGCTCGCTGGCGCTGCACCCCGACGAGCCAGACCTGTCTGATGACCGGTGGGGTGAGATCTGCGAGGCGTTCGTCTCAGAGATGCGGTTCGCCGGCGAGCAGACGCGGGCGCAATGCCGGTGGGTCGCTGTCCGGCACGGCCGCTCGACCGGTGGCTCTGACCACGCGCACCTGGTCGTGGCATTGGTGGCTGAGGACGGCAGCAAGGCCAGCGTTCACAACGACCGCCCGCGAGCGCAGAAGGTGTGCCGTGCCCTGGAGCAGCGCTTCGGGCTGCGGGCGCTCGAGGCCCGGATGCGCGGCGCGGGGAGCCGGGCGCTGAAGCACGGTGAGATCGCCGCTGACCGCCGCCGCGGACGCGGCGTGGGAGAGCACGGCGAGCACGCAGAGCGATCGACCCGGCAACGGCTCGAGCGGGTCGTGCGCGCGTGCGCGGGCGCAAGCCGCAACGAGACCGAGTTCATCACCCGGCTGCGCGAGCACGGGCTCCAGGGCCGCCCGCGATACGCGCAGGGCGCCACCAGCAACGTGATCGGCTACTCGGTCAGACTCGCCGGCGGCGGGCACGATCACGATCAAGCGGTCTGGTACGGCGGCGGGCGGCTCGCGCGCGACCTGACGCTCCCCGCGCTACGCCGCAGCTGGCACCAGGAGCCCGGCGAGGAGCGCCGCGCCGTCGACCACTGGAAGTCAGGAAGCGTCGCCGGCAATCGCTCACCGGCTGAGCGGCGCGCCGAGCTTGAGCAGCGGGGTCTGCTGTGGCATCGGTGCACGACCGAGATCGAGCGCGTCCGCTTGCAGCTGCGGGCGGCCGGCACCGACCCGGCGGCGTGCGCGCACGCGGCGCGCGAGGGCGCTGCCGTGCTGGCCGCGTGGTCGATCGAGCTTGAGGGCGATCAGCCCGGGCCGCTCGCCAGAGCCAGCCGCCAGCTCGCCCGCTCAGCCGAGCTGCCCGCCTACACGCCCGCTCCGCGCCGGCCGCTGTCACGAGCGTCGGGGCTGGCGCTGTTCATGCTCGCCGCCGGTCAGCCCGACAGCGCCGTCGGCTGGCTGCTTGTGTGCCGCGAGCTCGAGCTGCTCGTCGGCCAGATCGGCCGAGCGCACCGCGGCCGCGGGGAACTCGACCGCGCACACCAGATCGAGACCGAGCTGCACGCCGGACTTGAAGAGATCCTCGCGCGGCTCGACGCCAACCGACCCGAGTTCGTCGAGCTGGATGCCGAGACCGAGGCGGCCCGGCGCGCACGGGAGCCGCTCGGACCCGCAACACGTGAGATATCTCGGCCCACGGACGTCGACGACGTCGCCGCGGTCAAACGACTGATTGATCCGACCCGTCGACGGCGACCGCGGCAACGGTGACCAAGACGAGCATCCGGCATGATTCGGCGGTTGCCGCTGACCACGGCTGCTCCCAAATCGCGGAGCGGGAGCGCGGGGAACGTCGATCGAGAATTCCGTCTTCGTTCCACTGCGACAGCGCGTTCGCTGTCCCCGACGACTACTGCTTTGGCCGGTTGGCTGCTTGCTGGCCGTCGGCGACTCAGCAAACCTGGCCCGCCTCGGCGACTGCTGCTCGGCCTTGCGGACGGGCAGTCTCGCCGCTGCGAGCCTCGAGACGGCTCAGTTTGCTCACGAGCGCACGTGCTGCGGCGGTCGCGCGCCCCGTCGGACCGCCGGGGGAGAGCGAAAGCCGCGGGAGTCCGTCGACGATCGTCTCCGCTTCTCGAGATTCAGGCTGAAGCAGCACGGCGATCAGCGTCGGCAGCTGCCGGCCTGCTTGAGCGCAGTGCAGTGAGGCTGAGAGCGACCGGAGCCCGTCAGCCTCGGTGAGTCGCTTCGTCGTCGTATTCAGTGGGCGCCCTCCTTGAGCCATCTCGATTGGCAGGTCGGTCAGTTCGGCTGGCGCTTGGCGACCATCCCAGCGAGGCGCGGGGGGCCCGTTGGACGAGGACAGGGTGCCGTCACGCTAGGGAGGTCTGGGTGAGCGGCAGAGGATGGAGACGTGGTAGTAAGCCGCTGGCGGCAGGGGGGCAATTGGTAGTAATCAGCAGTCGTGGCGTTCATGATTCCGGGGGGCGCGAGAAGGTGTTCGTGCTCGATCGGCGTCTGGGCTGGGCTGTGCTTGTAGCTCGGGACTCGGTCGCGGGCATTCGGCGCGCGCGTCGATGAGGAACAGCGGCCGGTCCTTGACCTGCTCGAAGATCCGTCCCACGTACAGGCCGACAATGCCGACGCTGACGATGATGAAGCCGGCCAGGACGAGCAACAGGACAGCGAGGCTGGTGTATCCGGACACGCTCCGGTCGGGCTCGGCGAAGTGGTCGACGACTTCGAAGCCGGCTACGGCGAGTCCGGCCAGCGCGATCAGGAAGCCGAGCAGCCCCACGACCCGGAGCAGGATCGTGCTGCGGAAGAACATGCCGTTGAGCGCGACGCGGAACAGGCGTCTAAGCGGGTGGGCGCTGGTTCCCTCATGGGACTCGGCGTGCTCGATCTCGACCGTGGTCGCGTCAAATCCGAGCCAGTCGAGCGCGATCGGGTACTCGCGATCCTGATCTCGGAGGCGCTGGAGGGCGTCGACCACCTGCCGCGAGATCAGGCTCAGCGTGCCGTAGTCGGGAGAGGTGTCGGCCTTGGGCGTCAGACGACGGTAGGCACGACTCGCGTAGCGCTTGAGCGGCGGATGGCTTCGTTCGCGGCGGATCACACGCACGATCTCGTAGCCTTTTTGTGCCGCTGTCCACAGTCGCGGGATGTCCTCGGGGGCCTCCTGGAGGTCGCAGTCCATCACGACCGCCCAGCGGCCGCGGGCCTCGGATAGCCCGGCGGTGATCGCTGCATGCTGGCCGAAGTTGCGGCTCAGGCGAAACGCGCGGACGTGGCCGTCGGCTCGCGCCAGGCGCTGCAGCACGCTCCAGCCGTCATCGAGGCTGCGGTCGTCGACGAGCACCAGCTCATAGCTGTCAGTGATCTCCGAAACGCTCCGGGTCAAGCGATCGTGCAACGCTTCGAGGCATCCCGCGCACGCGTACACCGGGATCACCACGCTCAGCTCGACCTCGCCGGTGCGCGGGGGCGTGTCCGTCAAACCGGCCATGTGATGGGAAATGCCTGCGGGTCAAGTAGCGGCTGGTTGGAGGGTGACATGATGTCCGAGGGCTTGGAGCTTGGGGAGCGGCGCTTGGTGGCGCGTTCGGTGTGGTGGTGGCTGATCCCGTCGATCGGGAAACTGGCGCCGTGGTCGTTGGAGGATCCGAAGTCGGGCTCGCGCGCGATCAACGAGAACGATTTCCACGGGTGAGCAGCGACTGGATCACGAGCTCCGACCCGCTCGGGACCGGTAACGACCCGGCCGGCAGAACGCACAATGTCCCGGCGATCTCTCATTGCCGATGATCACCTTCCCGAAGATCAGAAACCTATCCCGCTCGTAACTTGTCTCGGCCGAGCTCCTTGACTTGGACGCCGCCGAGCCTGATCAGCCCGGTGACGAGGCGCTGCTCGGCTGTACTGTTGCGTCAAGTCGTGTCCGAGATCGCTGTCGAAGGCAAGCGCTCCGAGACGGAGCCGCAAGAGCGCGGCGCTGAATTGTGGGACCGTCAGCTGGTATCGGTGATTGTCGGGCGTGATCGTCTCGTTGGCGGGGTGTCCCTGCCAGCTGCCATTGCGCGCTAGCTGCTGGCCGCCGAGCGTCACCCCGGAGCGCGAGCTGGTCGACGGCGCGATCAGGCGCTGGACCGTTGCCGGCCCGCTGGCCGGTAGTTGCAGGTCAACTGTGGCCGAGTGCTCGCTCTTGTTGATGAGCAGCACGTGCACGGCGCCTCCGCGCACCCGCACCGCCCATGCCTTCAAGTGCAGCGAGCGTTTGGCGTGCAGGCGGACGGTGAGCAGTTGGGCGTCGGGCCCTATGGTCCGTGCGAACAGGATCAGGCCGTAGAGCAATGGACGCGCGCTGAGCCCGCGGTTGGTTAGCTTGAAGGGAGCGTTGATGGCGTGAGCGCGAATGTGAACGTTGACGCCGTTGACCCCGGCTCGCAGGAGCTCAAACAGCGCG
>JBOGYN010000309.1:0-6146 GCA_050696855.1 Solirubrobacteraceae bacterium
GTGCAGAGGGGTGTGGCGATGCCACAGCGAGTAGCCGAGGACGCCGCCGAGCAGGGCCACCAGCGCAACTAGGCAGATCAGCAATCGGTTGACCGCCTGCTCCAGTGGGGAGCGGGGGTGGCGAAACGAGCGGGCTTCTCCGAGGAGGCGCCCGGCGTAGCTGTCGGCGCCCACCCCTGTCACCCGATAGCTGCCCGAGCCCTCGGCGACGAAGGCGCCCGAGCGCAGCTGCTCGCCGCTGGCGCGAGGCACCGAATCGGACTCGCCGGTCAGGATCGACTCGTCGAGCCGCAGGTCGACGGCGCGTGAGAGCTCCCCATCGGCGACGATCTGATCGCCGGCCTGGACGGCGACCAGGTCGCCCTGCACGACCTCGGTCGCCGCAACGCTGCGGGTGGAGCCGTCACGGAGCACGGTCGCGTGCGGCGCGACGAGCAGCGCGAGGCGGTCGAGCGCTCGCTTGGCCCGCACCTCCTGCGTGATCCCGATCGCCGTGTTCGCGACCAGGACCCCGAGAAACAGTGCGTCACGCCAGTCGCCGAAGATCAGGGTGATCGTCCCGAAGCACGCCAGGATCAGGTTGAAGACGGTGAAGACGTTGGCGCGAACGATGCTCGCGTAGGAGCGGCTACCGGCGATCTCGCTGGCGCCTCCTCGCTCCGTCAAGCGACGCTTGGCTTCGGCCTCGCTTAGGCCGGCGGATGGACCGGCTGGAAGCGGGGAGCCCGCGCCCGGCCGGTCGGCAACGCTTTTGCGATCGTCTGCTGGGGTGCTTTTGACCGATGCCATGTGGAGCCCTATCTCCGCTTCTAGTCGGACCGCGGCACGGTCCGCAGCCTCGGGGTCGCCGTGATCACGACGGTAGCGGTGTCCGGACCGGGGTAGCTGGTGGCAGTGGGACCTGGCTCCGGTGGGGGCTCCTGGCCGCCCATGTCGAGGCGGAACGGGGGTAGCGGTGGGTCATCAGCAGGCTTTAGGCCGCAACCCGGAATACCCCAGCGGTTCATCCCGAGCACGAAGTCGTAGATCGGTTTCGGATAGCGGGCCGTGAACAGCAGCGCAAGTGCTGCGATCAGGACCATCAGCGAGGCCGCCGGGCGTCAGTAGCACGACGTCTTGGCTCCCCGTTCCGAGCGCCCAGCCGGCGTCGACGAACACCGCCACGATCAGGTAATGCGAGATCGTCAGCAGCCACCATTTGACGAGCGCCAGCCCGCGGAAGAGATGCTGCGGGTGGTCGGCCTCGAGGCGGGCGGGATAGTCGGGAACGTCCTTGAGCGTGGACGGCGGGTAACGGTCGGTGCCGAGCGCGCCGGAGGCGTAGAACCCGACCCTCCAGCTCCAGCGCAGCACGCCGACGTCTAAGTCGGACAGGCTGCGGGGGTAACTGCCGGTGAACAGGATCGCGAACCATGCGACCAGCGTGCTGGCGAGCAGCCCGATACAGAGGAACGCGAAGGATCACGATGTGTGGAATCGCCAGCGCCCCACTTGACCAGCTACAGGCCGCGGCCGAGTTGGGGACCGAGGGTGCCTTCGATGCGGAGCGAATAGCTGATCGGAGGATGGGGGAGAGGTCATGTGGAGCTTCCGTTCCGGGAGAATCAGACGGCCTCGGGTTGCCTCGGAAACTAGATTCGGATTGGAAGTATGGCCATGGGTGCCACTGCGCATCCTCGCTCCCCGTCTGCCCAGCCGACCGGCTTCGGCGATACTGATTCCGCGCCGATGTCCAGCTCCAACCAGCTCCCAGTCGTTCGCGCCGCCCGCGGGAAGGCGCCGGATCGTCCGTCCGGCCAGCCGCCAGATAGGACCGACTCGCCGCCGCGGCGGCCGGTGCCGATGTTGTGGCGTGTGTTCGCCGCCAACGCGGCGGTGTTCGCGATGGCGTTCGCGCTCCTGGCGCTCAGCCCGGTGACGATTCACGCGAGGATCCGGCTCGTCGAGCTGGTGGTGCTCCTGGTCGGCCTGGTCGTCATGCTAGGTGCGGACTTGCTGCTATTGCGTCACGTGCTAGCGCCGATTCACCGGCTGGCGAGGGTGATGGGAGCGATCGATCCCCTAAATCCGGGTCAGCGGGCATTGGGCTTCGAACACGCGAGCAGTGAGACGCTTGCCCTGGCGCAGGCGTTTAACCAGATGCTGGATCGGGTCGAGGACGAGCGCCGCGAGAGCTCGGCGCGGGCGCTGGCGGCGCAGGAGGCAGAGCGGTTGAGGATCGCGCGAGAGCTGCACGATGAGATCGGGCAGACGCTGACTGCGGTCGCCTTGCGCGCCGAACATGCCTCCTCACGCGCCGAATCCGATCGCGGGGAGCTCGTGCAGCTGGCCGAGATCGTCCAGCACACCCTGCAAGACCTCCGCCGAATCGCCAGAGAGCTGCGGCCGGAGGCGCTAGACGAGCTGGGCCTTGTCAACGCATTGATTACCCTCTGTGAGCGCATCGGGCAGCAAGATAGGCTGCGCGTTCACCGTCGGCTCGACATGGCACTCCCGGTGATGGCGTCAGACGTCGAGTTGGCGATCTACCGGATCGCTCAGGAGGCATTGACCAACGTGATGCGACACTCGAACGCCACGGAGGTCACGGTGGCGCTGAGCCGATCCGACAGCGAGTTGCTGTTGAGGGTCTCAGACAACGGACAGGGACTTCCCGAGTCTCTGAGCGAAGGTGGCGGGCTGGCGGGTATGCGCGAACGCGCGATGCTGATCGGCGGAGATCTGCGGGTCGAGTCAGAGCCGGGTTCCGGTGTTTCGGTGAGCTTGCGGCTAACCCTGGAAGGAGAGCTGTGATGCCCACGCCGCTAAAGACGCGCGTGCTGCTCGCCGACGATCACGCGGTCGTGCGCAGCGGTCTGAAGATGGTGTTGGACTCCGAGCCCGACATCGAGGTCGTGGCCGAGGCGGGCGACGGCGCAGAGGCGGTGCAGAAGGCCTTGAGCGACGACATCGATCTGGCGATCCTCGACGTCGCGATGCCCAGGATGACCGGCCTGCAGGCGGTCGCGGAGCTCCACCGCCGCCGTCCCGGGCTGCGGGTGCTGATCCTCTCGTCATATGACAACGAGCGGTATTTCTTTGAGGCGCTGAAGGCCGGCGCGTCTGGGTACGTGCTCAAATCGGCGGCGAACCGCGATCTGGTCGAAGCGGTCCGAGCCAGTATGCGCGGTGAGCCGTTCCTGTATCCGGCGGCGGTCACAGCGTTGATCCGGGATTACCTCGAGCGCGCGCGCCACGGCGAGGCGACGCCGGAGGACCCTCTCACCCCGCGCGAGCAGGAAGTGGTGAAGCTGATCGCCGAGGGGCACACCAGCGAGGAGATCGCCGGGACGCTCGTGATCTCAAAGAAGACCGTCGAGCGTCACCGCGCGAACATCCTCGAGAAGCTGGGGATGCGAAACCGGGTCGAGCTGACCCGCTACGCGATCCGTCGCGGCCTCGTCGAGCCCTGACCCGCGCCGCGCCGCGCCGGGCTCACGCGATCACGCGTCAGCCCCGCGGCGGACGGCTTCGTACGTCGGCCAGGTACGGGTGTGACCTTGGCGCGCGGGAGGGAGGGCTCGAACCGCAACAGCCGTGGCGCGACGGCCACCAGCCAGTTCCGGCGGCTCATCTGCGCGACCACGGCCGGGGACGATCAGCGCCCGGATCACGGTCGGCCACCACCGCCGCGGCCTGATCGCTAACACGATCGCGCATGCGCCAGTCCCGCGAGCGTATGGGTGCTGCCGGTTCGAGCGCTCGCCCAGCGTGTGATTGAGCGACCGCTGTCCACGGCAGACGTGGACGTCGCGCTCGAGATCTCGCGCGGCGAGAACGCGCCGTTGACCCACGCTCCAACCCTAAGCATTCCCATGCAGTACCGCCACGCCCGACGAGTGTTTCGTCGGCGTGGGCTGCTCGTTGGATTTGGTCGGTGGCGGTGGTTGCTTTCCTGGGCGCACGAACACTCGTGCTCCGCAAGAAACGACCTCGACCAGCCTCGGGGGCGGACAACCGACGAGAGCCACCCATCAGCGACCAGCCCGCCAGCCCGGCTGTAGGGACGGGAATAATGGGGTTTGGCACCCATTGGCGCCCGACCGTGCGTCGATCAGGCTAGAGACACCGAAAGCCACGACAACCGAGGCAACGATGTTCACCAGGATTCTGTGCGCTACCGACGGCTCTGAGCATGCCGACCGGGCACTGCGCTATTCGACCGAGCTCGCGCGACAGGGAGACGGCGACCTGCACGTTGTCCACGTCATCGAAAGGCTTCGCGGCGGACGCGTGTCGGGCCAGAACGTGTTCCTCAACGAGGCCGAGATCGACAACAAGATCAAGGCGCAGACCGCGGAGCTCGCAAACGAACACGGGGTCCGTGCGACCTTGCACCTCGTTAAGGGCCCGACCAGTCGGGTAGCTGAGCATCTTGCCGAGATAGCCGATGAAATAGACGCCGACCTGATCGTCGTCGGGACGCGCGGGCATTCATCCCTCGGTGGGCTGCTGCTCGGCAGCGTCACCCAACGTCTGCTGCACGCCGCCCACCGTCCCGTCCTCGCGCTACCGCCGAGTACGAGCGGCCTCCAAAGCTCGGCACCGTCTCGAGGTCTGCAATCCGCCGCGTAGCAGCTTCAGGCCTACGCTCACCGCACGCGCTCAACTTCCCGAGCCCGACGAGGCGACTGCCTGACCCTGCGGAGTGGCTGTGCAGCCACGAAGGTGCCTTCGTTGCGGGCGCTGCCTAGCATCGGCGATCGCGACGGTGGTCTTCCATCCCTGCCCGGGACCGAGAACTCCCTCTCACAAAAGCAGCCTTTGCGACGCGAGTTCTGGCATCCCGATGAGCGCAGGGTTTGGGTTCGCAAGCAGCCACGATGGGGGGCGGCTGGACGATCAACTGAGCTGCGGTCTGGCGACGCGCGTGCCGTGCTGAGGGAGTCCGGCGATGCCAGCTTCGCTTCGGCGGCATCGCTCTGCGAACGGCCGCAGCGACCAGAGTGCCGAATTGGACGGTTGCTCGTGTGCGGACGTCGCCAAAATTCGCGCCCGACGGTTCTCATCAGTGGTGGCGCCCATCTGGCCGCGAGTATGCGTATCGGATTTCTGCGCGTGTCTGACGGTGATCGTGAGGTTCAACGCTGTCAGGCGGGCGGCTGCCAGCTCCTCCGGCGCGTTGGTCCTCACTCGAGCGATCGATCTCGCCGACAAAAGGCATGCGATTGACCGGATCCTGCGATGGCATGTCGTCGTGTCGGAGCTGGGGTTCGCGGCTGGGCGTGGGGTTCGCGGTCGCGCGGAGACCGGCGTGTGAACTACGCCCTCGTGGACCCGGTGGGGGCCGGCGGGTCCGAAGCACGGACGCTCGGCTGGCACATACGACGGGCCCGGCGTCGGTAGCGCTTTGGAAGATGAGGGTCGCCACCCATTCCGGTCGGGTGTGTAAGGCGCGACGCTGAACATCGACCCGACTAACCAAAGGAGGATCAATGATCACCAGCGCCGTGGGCCCAGCCCCAAAGTACGTCGAGCTTCCCGAAACCCGGGCGGCGCAGACGCGCCTGCTGGTAGTGGACGACCACGCAGCGGTCCGCGCAGGCCTGCGAGATCTACTCGAGGACGAGGGCGACTTCGACGTGGTGGCTGCGGTGGCCAGCGCGGAGGCGGCAATGTCGATCGCCGAACGCGAGCCGATCGACGTGGCGGTGGTCGATTACCAGCTCGGCCGGCGCAATGGCCTATGGGTGAGTCGCAAGCTCAAGCGGCTGCCCTCGCCGCCGGCCGTTCTGATCTACTCCGCCTATGCGGACGGCGTGCTGGCCGCAGCGGCGGTGGTGGCACAGGCCGACGCAATTGTCAGCAAGGGTGGGCTCGGATCTGAGCTGTGCGATCAGATCCGCCGAGTGGCGCGCGGCCACTCAGGCATGCGTCCTATGCCCGCGTGGCTGGGAGACACGATCCGCAGCCGATTCGGGCACCAGGAGCAAGCTGTCTTCGGCATGCTGCTCGCCGGCATCGAGTCGGGCAAGATCGCGGCGACGCTGGGTCTGTCGGAGGCAGGTCTGGAATCCCGGCTGTGGGCAATGCTCCACAAACTCGAGGCTCCGCACTCCGAGTACCGGGTCGCGGACGTCGCCGGTGACGCGGGGTGATCGCATGAG
>JBOGYN010000310.1:0-21849 GCA_050696855.1 Solirubrobacteraceae bacterium
GGGCTGGAAGGTGGCGAAGCGCAGATAGCCTGGCGGACGGTGGGCGGGCGAGACCTCCAGTCCCCAGGGCAGCGAGGTGGGCTTGCCGAACAGCTCCTGGTTGAAGTAGTTGCCGATCCGCCCGATCGCCTGGGCGACGAGCAGTCCGGGCGCGGCGACGTCCACGAACCGGCGCAGATCGGCACGGCCGAGGCGACGGTGGAGGACCCAGAGGCCACCGAGCGCACCGCCGGCGATCCCCCCCCAGATCCCCAGACCGCCCTGCCAGATCGCGAACACGCCCCACCAGTGGTCCGGAACCTGGCTGGGGGTGGTGATGTCGAAGTAGATCCGGCCGCCGACCAGCCCGGCCGGGAAGCCCCACATCGCCACCTCGTAGACGAGGTCGGGGTCTCCCCCCCGGCGCCGCCAGCCCCAGCGCGAGATCAGGATCGCCGCCGCGACCGCGAACACGTACGCGATCCCGTAGGCATGAAAGAAGAACGGCCCGATGCTGAAGCCGTTGGAGGACGGGCTGGGAATGGAGGCCAGCGTGTTCATTGGGGCGCCCATCGTGCCAGCAATCGGGGGAGAACGCGCTCGGCTAGGGTCCGGTCCACGGCGGCGCGGTGAAACGGGGCCAGCAGCTCAGCCGCGCGGGCGGCGTAGTCGGCCCGGGGCTCGTCGAGCGCGTGGCGCAGGGCCGGCGCAAGGTCCTCGGCGACCAGGCGCGGATCCAGGCGCCGGGCGAGACCCAGGGCCACGTAGGGCCCGGGCGCCGGTGTTGTCACGAGCTGGCAGCCGTCGGCCAGGGCCTCGAGGGGTGCGATCCCGAAGTCCTCGCGGCGGGGGGCGGCGACGTATACGCGGGCGCGGCGCACCAGCTGGCGGTACTCGGCGGGGGCGAGCCGGCCGGCGAAGCGCACCCCGGGCGGGGCCGGGTCGCGGTCGATCCCGGCCACGACGAGCGTCTCGCCTTCGCGGCGGGCCCGCTCCCAGGCGCCGAGGATGAAATCGAGCCGGCGCTTGACCGGATCCCCGGTGTAGGCGAGCACGTCGATGTCGCGGACGCCGTCCACCGGGCCCGAGGGATCGACGGCGACTGGGACCACGATCGGCTCGACGTGCGCGGGCCAGGCGGAGCCCAGCGGGGCGAGCGAGTTCTCGGCCATGGTCAGGACCAAGGTTGCGGCCGCCAGCCGGCGGGTCTCCATCGGGCGTTGCCAGAGGCCGTGACGGCCCGGGCGGTTCTCGCGGGCCAGCGAGTCCAGCCAGATCGCCCCCGGGCGCGGCCAGAGCAGGGCGGCGGTCATCGAGCAGTAGACGATCGCGGGGCCACCGCCGCCCGCCGCGCCGACGCGGCCGGGCTCGGCGGCCAGAGCACAGGCCGTGCTGCGCCGCGCGGCGAGGGCCTGAACGAAGTCGGTGAGCATGAACGTCCGGACCGTCGGGACCGGCCCGGTGTCCACGGTCTGCACGTGCGCCCCCCCTCGGGCCAGGCCGTCGGCGAGCTCGCGGGCGGCGGCCCGCCAGCCGGTGGTGGCGCCGACCGAGACGACGAGCACGTCAGGAGGGCTGGTGGGCAAGGCGGCTGGGTGCCCTCAGGCGCGCGGCTGCGCCGAACGCGAGGCCGCGGCGCCGTTGAGCTCGAGCAGGTTGGAGCGAAACCCGGGCGTGCGGACAAGCTGGATCGGGCGCAAGGGAGAAGTGCGCTCGACGTAGAAGCGGGCGCCATCACGCTCCTCGATCGCGGTCACGGCCGAGGACTGACGCCGCCAGGCAAGCGCCCAGATGATCGCGAAGCCGGTGGCGATCGCCGGGACCTGGGGCGAGAACACCCCGAGGATCCCCGCCCCGAGGGTGGAGAGGAGCAGCGGCCAGAGGCGGTTGAGCACCGTGCGCGAGGGGTCGACCTCGGGCAGTGAGGATTGTATCCGGGCGCTGGCCAGCAGCGAAGCGATCGGCGACGAGGTCTCGGCCCGGCGTCCGAACCAGAGGCCGATCAGACCGGCGACGATCCACCAGCCGGCGGCCACGGGCACCAGCAGCTGGTCGCTCGAGCTGGCGGCGCCGGCCAGCGTGATCGCCGCCAGGACGCTGGCCGCAGCCATGCTGATCAGGACGGTGGTGCGAAGGAAGTCAGCGAAACGCATCCTCGCTCAGGAGGATCGCACGCTCGCCGCGGGGGCGCGGCTGAGGGGTGCTCGCGGCCCGAGCACTCGCGGACCCCCTACTCGTCGGTGACCAGCAGGGCGAGCAGTTCCCGCACGCCGTCGGGACCCGAGACGACCAGGTCAGCCTCGCCGGTGATCGCCGACGGCCCCTCGTCGGAGCCGACCCCGACCTTGACCGCGCGGACCAGCTCACCCTCGGAGACGAGCTCGCCCAGCGCCCGGAAGGCGTCGAGGTCGGTGCTGTCGTCTCCGACGTAGAGTGCCGTGTCGATCTCGTGGCCCGCGTTGGCGAGAAAGCTGCGGATCCCGGCCCCCTTGTCGATCTTCACCGGGGGGCGGACCTCGAGCACCTTGCGGCCGAAATGGGTGCGCAGACCGGCGCTCTGAGCTCGCTCAGCGATCGCATCGATGGCGGCCCGGGCGGCCTCCTCGTCGGGGGCGCCGCGCCAGTGGAAGGCGACGATCGCCCCTTTGTCCTCTAGCCGGACCCGGCGCTTACGGGTGTCGGCGCTGTCAGCCTCGCGCCCGAACTCGTGGATGCGCCGGACCCAGTCCTCGACGCCGGGGTCAAGCACGGCCTCCGTCCAGCCGGCGCGCAGTTGCTCGACGCCGTGTGAGCCCAGATACGAGATCGACCCCACTCCGACCATCGCGCGGGCCTCGGAAGCCCGGCGTCCGCTCACACAGGCGACCAGCCCGTAACGGTTGGCGGCCGCGATCAGCAGCTGGCGCGTCGTCTCGGGCACGTGCGCGTCGGCGGCGATGTCGACGATCGGAGCCAGAGTGCCGTCGATGTCCAGGAGAATCGCGGCTCTGTCGGGGTTTTCGAGCAGTGGCGCGAGCGCGTCGGATAGGGCCGCTGATCTCACGTTGACAGTATGCCCGCTCAGACCGGTATTTGGCAGGTCTGAAAGTGTCCTGGCAGTTAGGATTGAAAGAGTCATGTCACAGCCACAGCACCGAGAGGGCTACGCGGTCTCGAGCCTGGAGCAAATGGGCGACGGCCCGGGCTTCCGCAAGGTCCGGCGCGAGCTCGGCGTGACGGCGTTCGGGATCAACGCGGTCGTGCTGCCCGCGGGGTACGCGACCGGCGTGCATTTCCACGACGAGCAGGAGGAGACCTACTTCGTCCACCAGGGCACGGTCGAGTTTCGCTTCGGCGACGACAGCACTCACACCGTCGGCCCGGGCGGCCTGGCCCGCGTGGACGCCGCCACCCATCGCGGGATGCGCAACGTGGGTGACGGCGAGGCGGTGGTCCTGATCGCCGGAGGCAAGGACGGCTACGTGGGCCGCGACGGTCAGCCGGTCGGCGGCGATCCGCGCGGCGGCCCGCCGGGCGCGGCGTAGCCTCGGGTTTCCGGGGCGCAGCGTGAGGTCGAGGTCGAGCGCGTCCCCCGTTCTGCTGCTCCACGGACAGCCCGGGAGCGCCCAGGACTGGACCCGCGTGGTGACGGCGTTGGACGGTGTGCGGGGACGCGCGGCGCCGATCGCGATCGATCGCCCCGGATGGGACGGCGCGACCCCACCCCGCGATCTGGCCGGAAACGCGGCGGCCGCCCTGGGCGCGCTTGACGCGCGGGGAATCGAGCGCGCCATCGTCGTCGGACACAGTCTCGGCGGCGGCGTGGCCGCCTGGCTGGCCGCCCACCATCCCGACCGCGTGTCGGCCCTTGTCCTGGCGGCGCCCGCCGCCAACCGGGCCTCGCTGGAATGGCTGGACCGCTGGCTGACCTTGCCCCTGGCGGGCGCGCTGACCACTGCCGCGTCACTGACCGGGCTCGGCCTGGCCCTCTCGGCCGGCCCCGTACGCCAGCGGATCGCCCGCGCCTCGGCGCTGGACGAGGACTATCTGCGAGCCGCCGGACGCGCTCTGCTCAGCGCCCGTGCCCGGCGCGCCTTCGACACCGAGCAGCGCGCCCTGGTCCATGACCTTCCCGTGCTCGAAGACCGGCTGAGCGAGGTCAGCGCGCCCACCTGGATCCTGACCGGCTCGGCGGACCGGGTTATACCCGCGGCGGCGCCCCGCCGGCTCGCCGACCAGATCCCGGGCGCCCGCCTGGTCGTGCTCGAGCGGGCCGGGCACCTACTCCCCCAGCTGCATGCCCGCCGGGTGACCGAGGCGATCGAGCTGGCGCTGGACGCCGGTCTGGATCACTAACCTGACGCGATGCTCCGCCGGCCTGACCGCTTCCGGCTGGGGGTGATCGGGGTCATCCTCGTCGCCCTGGCCACGTTCACTGCGGGCGCCGCCCAGGCGGCGAAACTCGTGGGCGGACGCGAGCAGTCCGCGGTGTTGCGGGCCTTCAAGGCCCAGCGCAGCCATCGTCGCGCCGTGGTCGTCTCGGTGCGGGCCTCCACGGTGGCGAGGCCGTGGCTGGTGGCGAAGTGGGTCAAGCCGTCGACGAGTGGGATCGCCGGATCGGTGCCCAGCCTGCACAGCGCCTATTTTCACCTCGTGGGGGGCGCCGCCCGGCCAGGCTCACCGCCCGGCAACGCCCGCCGCGACCTGCAGGCGCGGTTTCGGGTCGCAATCGCCTACAGCGGCACGGGCACCGAGACGGTCAACTATCCGCAGACCGACAAGACGGTGTGCATCGGCAACGGTCAGTACCTCGATCAGCAGCAGGAGACCGTCGACCCGATGGCCTGGACGGTTCGCTACGTGATCGATCTCGATCACCTCCAGGCGGCGGTCGGCCAAGCGCCGGGGACGGCCGTCGTGCCCACGGTCAGCTTCGATCGCCGCGGCTCCCAGCTGACCGCCGCCGAGACGCTGAGCCGGACCACGATCGATACGGGCTGCTCGCAGAGACCGACCACGATCCGCTGCACGACATCGGACTTTCTCGACGTCCGCGGCGCCGGGAGCGATGTCTCGTTCGTGCCCGGGCGCGGAACCCAGATCGGCATCCCCCTCGGCTTCGGTCGCCACGGTGACTGCGCACCCGACGATTACACGCTCGGCCCATCTCTGTGGGACAGCGGCGCCGCCACGGCGGGCGTGTCCAAGCTCGATCTGGCGGGCGGCCGGCTGCCGCCCAACCCCTATGCCCCGCTGCGGGTGAGCTGGCCATTCAGCGCCGCGGGAGTGCTCTCGGGCTTCCTCGTCAGCCCCTGTCAGGGCCTCGCTACGGCGTGTAGCGACGCGATGCGCTGGAGCGGGACCGTCCGGCTCTTACCGGGTTCTTAAGGCGTCTCGCCTCGCCACAACCTAGACTCCGCGCCCGTGGAGACTGTTCCAGAGCGCCTCGAGCCGCGCCGGGAGCCACTCGAGTTGCGGAGCGTCGACGCCCCCGTGACCGAACCGGCCACGCTTGACGAGCCCATCGTCAGGCGCGCTGGTCGGCGTCCTTCCCGGCCGCACCGGCGCCGACGGTGGTCGGGACGGCTGAATATCACTTCGCGTGACGTGCTCTACGTCCTGGCGATCTACTTCGCCACGCGGGTGCTGCTCCTGGTGGCCGCCTACGTGGAGGCCTCGATCGGCCACCACGACTTCCTCCGTGAGCTGTCCAACTGGGACGGGCTGTGGTACCGCGAGGTCGCCAACCACGGCTATCTCAGCCACCCGTCCTACGCCCAGACCACGCTCGGCTTCTTTCCCCTCTTCCCGATCTGCATCTGGCTGCTGGAGCCGATCTTTCAGATCTTCGGGCACGATCAGATCTGGGCCGCGAGCGTGTCCGGGGCCGTGATCTCGGGGATCGGGGGCGCAGTCGCGTGCGTTTACGTATTCCGGCTGGCGGAGGCCTGGTGGGATCGTGAGGTCGCGCTGCGGGCGGCCGTGCTGTTCATCCTCTTCCCCGGCTCGGTCGTGTTCTCGATGGTCTACTCCGAGGGGCTGATGCTCCCCCTCGCCGCTGCGTGCCTGTACGCGCTGCAGCGCAAGCGCTGGCTGCGGGCGGGAATCCTGGCTGGGGTCGCCACCGCGGTGCAGCCCGTCGCGCTGGCCCTGATCCCGGTCTGTGCGATCTCAGCGCTGGTCGAGCTGCACCGCCAGGGCTATCGGTTCAGGGTCCTGCGGCGGGTGGCGGTCGCGCCGCTGCTCTCCGGAGTCGGCATCGGCGCCTTCGCGATCTTCCTGTGGCTCTGGACCGGCACGCCGCTGGCCACCTACAACGCCCAGCACCACGGCTGGAGCGAGAAGACCGATCCGCTCGCTCTGGTGCATCTGACCACCACGCTCGCCAAGCAGATCTCCTTCACTCACTTCAATGAGCCAACTATCAACCTCAACCTCGTGGTCGGGCTGATCGGCGCCGTCCTACTAGGCGTGATGCTGATCATGGTCGGGCTCCAGTGGCGGCGGATCTCGATCGAGGCGATGATCTGGACAGCGGGGATCAGCTTCCTGGCCCTGACCTCCGAGTACGTGCCGCCCAACCCGCGGATGCTGATCACGGCCTTCCCGGCCCTGATGGTCGCCGCCCGCTACGCGCGGGGACGTTGGTGGACGGTGCTGGTCTGGAGTAACGCGATCCTGCTCGTGGGGCTGAGCATGCTCACCTTCGTCGGACTGACGCTGCGGCCCTGAGGTGGGGACCAAGGGCGCCCGGAGCGGGAGGGAGCCGCTCAGGGCTTGAGCGGGCCCGGCAGCAGCTGGACGTGGATCGCGGCCGCGTAGCCGAGCTGCCGGATCGGGGCATTCCCGAAGGCGTGCTCCAGGCGCGCCGACAGGACCTTGAAGCGGTTCGCGTGGTCCAGTGAGGCCGCGGGTCCGTCGCGCTGGCCTTCGTGACTGCTGACAAACCACAGTCGCCGGCAACCACGGCCTCGATAGGCGATCTGGGCCGGGGAGAGGACGTAGTAGCGCTCGACGAAGATCTGGGTCGAGTACCACGGGGCGATCGGGAGGATTTCGCTCGGAGCATGGCCGTCGCGCGAGCGCGCGAAGTAGTACTGAAAGGCCATACGGCCATCGAGCGGGTAGAAGGCGATGCAGTCTCCCGGCCGGGCCTGCCTGAGCACCATCGCGCTGGCCTGCTGCCAGGGCTCGGGCGAGCTGGTGTAACTGGGGATCACCTGGGCGCCGCGCAACAGCAGCGCCACCGCGAGCAGCCCGAGCGCAGCGCGCCTCGGTAGTCGCGGGGAGCGCAAACCCGCCGCGAGCACGAGGGCGACCGCGGGCACCGACATGAGCAGGTTGCGGGGCAGGAAGATCGGCTGAGCGACCAGCGAGTACAGGAAGGAGAGCGTCACCGGGACGGCCAGCCAGGTCAGGATCACTGCTCCTCCCCAGGCCGGCTCCCCGCGCCGATGAGCGCGCATGAAGCCGCCGGCGATGACCAGCAGAGCGGCCGTGGTCAGGCCCATCAGCACCATCGTGGTGGCGGTGGCGTGGAAGCTGGGCTCAAGCCCGGCCGACGTGAGTGACTCCAGGACCTGCTGCTCGATCTCCCTGGTCGGCCGCGGTACCCAGAACAGCTGCCCTGACCCACGCTGAGACGCGAGCACGATCAGCGGGGTGCAGAGCACCGCGTAGGCGACGATGGCGAGCGAGAACGGCCGCAGCCGGGCGCGGCGCGAGCGAGCACAGAACGCCGCCAGTTGGGCGGGGACCACGAGCACCGCGACGAAGCTCGCGTAGGTGGCCAGGGTCATCGCGAGGGCGAACGCCGCCCAGAGCACGAACCGCGCCCGCGAGCCCGATCGCGCCGGCGGGGAGGCCTGATCGTCGAGCGAGACCAGGGCCAGATAGGCGGCGCAGACAAAGGCCACCATCAGCGCGTAGCCGCGCGCATTCTGAGCCCAGAAGACGAGGGGCAGGCTGACCGCGCACAGCAACCCGGCGGCAACCGCGGTCAGACGGCCGAACAGGCGCAGCGCGATCGCACCGACGATCCCGACCGTGGCCACGGCGGCGACCGCCGACGGCAGGCGCAGCACCAGCTCGCCGTCGCCAAACGCGGACATCAGCACATGCAGGAGCAGGTAGTAGCCCGACATGTTTCCCCCGTCATGGGCGATCGCCGCTCCCAGCGCCGAGCTGTGCTGGAGCGCGATCGTGACGGTGGCGGCCTCGTCAAACCCGATGCTGCGGCCGTTGATCTCGATCAGCGTGAGCACCGCCGCGATCGCCATCGGAACCCCGATCGCCAGCCGGTTGAGGATCCGCGGGTCGGCGCGCCACGGCGAGCGCGCCGGCGCCGCGGCGGGCGCGATCGGGGGCTCGCGGGGGGCCGGACGCTCCCGCAGGGACTCGCTGCTGGTCATGTCCTGACCAGGGCGGAGGGCGTGGGCGCAGTCAGACCCGGACGGCGACCACGGCGCCGGGTGAGCCAGAGCAGGCCGGCGAGGAGCGCGTAGACGGTCAGGACAGCCGGAGCGCTGGGCAGGGGCAGGGCGAGGATCCCGTTGGGCTTGATCAGGAAGACCGCCACCACCGATCCGCCGGCGAGCGCGAGCGAGCGCTGGGGGCCGGGGCAGGCGGCGAGCAGGACCAAGCCCCAGGTGAAGTACCACGGCCAAGCGGCCGGCCCGCCTCCGGCGGCAGCGACGAGCAGGACGCCGAGGTAGAGCGCGAGCCGGCTGATCCGCACGCGATAGACCAGAATCAGGCCGAGCCCGGCGGTGAGCGCCAGCGTGACGGCGCCCAAGGCCGACTCGACGCTGCGGGCGTTGACAGCCAGGCCCGCATCGTGCAGGAGCGCGGCCACCGTGTACCCGACCCCGGTCGACGGCGTGATCGCGAGCCGCACCCGGGCCGGCGTCGAGAACAGCGTGCTCGACAGCCAGGTGAAGCCGAGGCCGGTGACGACGCTGACCACCGCCAGCACGGCCGCGGCGGCGAGCGCGGAGGTGACCAGGAACCGAACCCGGGCCCGCGCGGTCGGCTCCTCGCGCGCCCAGGCCACGGCGATGAACACAGCGGCGGCGAGGGCGGGCAGCTTGAACGTCGCGGCCAGCGCACAGATCGCGATGCCGAGCAGCGGACGGCCCCGCAGCGCGGCGGTCACTCCAGCCGCCAGCAGGGCGATCATGAGGACATCATTGTGGGCGGCGGCCACCAGCTCGAGCGCGACCAGCGGGTTCAGAACGGCCAGCCACAGGGCCCGCCCCGGGTCAGCGCCGAGCGCCCGGGCGAGCTTGGGGATAGAGCCGGCCAGCAGGCTCACCCCGGCCAGCTCGACCGCACGGGTGACCAGCACGCCGGCGGTCAGATGCGATCCGGTCACGGTCACGATCGCGCTCATCACACCGAGGAAGGCCGGACCGTAGGGGGCGGTGGTGTGGCGCCAGAAGTACGACACGGCGGCGAAGACGTGCCCGTGGCCGGTGGCGGCCAGTGAGTCGGGGGCCGTGTGGTACGGGTTGGCCCCCACATGCAGGACCGTGCCCTGGGCGATGTAGCTGTAGACGTCGCGGCTGAACAGCGCCGGTCCGAGCGCGAGCGGCAGCAGCCAGACCGCCGCGATCACCAGCAGCCACCCAGTCTCGCTCCCGGCGGCGTGACGGCCGAGTCCCAGCCAGGCGCCAGCGAGCAACGCGACGCCGACGTAGACGAGGGCGACGGCCGCGCTGTGCCCGCCAGGCACGGCGGGCGTGTACCACCAGGGGGAGTGGGGGTCGGCCACGGCGAGCGGGCCGGCGACGGCGATGACCAGCGAGCCGGCCAGGCCCAGGGCCATCCAGCCAATGACACTTCGGATTCGCGCAAGGCCGTTCATCGCAGGCATCGTGAAGATCGCGGCTCGCGCGGGTCACTGCGCCCAGGGGCGGCACGCGCGACCGAGCGTACCTGACCCCGGGCCCTCCGGGTCCGTCGAGGCTGGGTCTAACGTGGGGGCAATGCGCTCCATTTATCGGCAGGGCCTGCACGAGCTCGGTGATTCGCTCTACGCTTACCTGCAGCCCGACGGCGGCTGGGGACTGAGCAACGCCGGGCTGGTCTGCGACGGGGAGCACAGCCTGCTGATCGACACCCTGTTCGACCGCCGCCTGACCGAGCGGATGCTCGGCGACATGCGGCGCTCGGTCCCGGCGGCGGCGCGGATCGACACGCTGGTCAACACGCACGCCAACGGTGATCACACCTATGGCAACCAGCTGGTCTCGGGGGCGCGGATCGTCGCCTCCGGTGCGACGGCAGCCGAGATGTCCGTGCTCCCGCCGTCCGCTTTCGCCGCGCTGCTCGAGCAGGCTCCGAACATGGGCGAGGTCGGCGCGTTCTTTGCCGAGTGCTTCGGCGCCTTTGACTTCTCCGACCTCGAGCTCGTGCTCCCGACCGAAACCTTCGACGGCGAGTTGACCGTCAACGTCGGCGCCAAGGAGGTGCGGCTGATCGAGGTCGGCCCGGCCCATACCCGCGGCGACACGCTGGCCTTCCTGCCCGCCGAGCGGGTGCTCTACTCGGGCGACATCCTCTTTCACGGCGCCCATCCGATCGCCTGGGCCGGACCGGTCTCCAACTGGATCGCCGCCTGCGACCGGATCCTCGCCCTCGAGGTCGACGTGATCGTGCCGGGCCACGGGCCGCTGGCCGACCAGGACGCCGTGCGTGAGCTGCGCGCCTACTTCGAGTACCTCTACGAACAGGCCAGGCGGTGCCACAGCGAAGGCATGACGCCGGTGCAGGCGGCCCGCTCGCTGTCGTTGGACCGGTGGGTGCTGTGGGGCGAAAGCGAGCGCGTGGCGGTGAACGTCGCCACGATCTACCGCGAGCTCGACGGCGAAGCCGAGCCGGCCAACTCGCTGTTCGCCTTCCAGCAGATGGCCGAGCTGGCCCACGGCGCGCGGTGAGCGCCTCCCGCGCGGCGAGCCTCGATCGCGAAGATCCGCTGCGCTGCTTTCGCGGGCGCTTCGTGTCCGGGGATCGTGATCCCGTCTACCTGGACGGCAACTCCCTCGGCCGCTTGCCCCGGGCGACGGTGCAGAAGCTGGCCGAGATGGTGCAGACCGGCTGGGGAGCGCGGCTGATCCGAGGCTGGGAGGAGGGATGGCTGGAGCTGCCGCTGCGGGTCGGTGATCGGCTCGGCGAGATCGCGCTGGGCGCCGGCCCGGGTCAGGTCGCGGTGGCTGATTCGACGACGGTGTGCTTCTACAAGCTCGCGAGCGCCGCCCTGAGCGCGCGTCCCGATCGCCGGGAGATCATCACCGACCGCGACAACTTCGCCACCGACCGGTATGTGCTCGAGGGCCTGGCCGACGCCCGGGGGTTAACGATCCGCTGGCTGCAGTCCGACCCGGGCCGCGGGCCCGAGCCCGCCGATGTGGCCGCGCTAGCCGGCCCGCAGACGGCGCTGGTGGCCCTCTCCCACGTCGCCTACCGGTCAGGCTTCGTGCTCGATCTGCCCGCGATCACCCGCGTCGTCCACGACGCCGGAGCGCTCACACTCTGGGATCTCTCGCACAGCGTCGGGGCCGTCCCGGTCGCACTCGACGCCGACGGCGCCGATCTGGCCGTCGGCTGCACCTACAAGTACCTCAACGGGGGGCCGGGAGCGCCGGCCTTTCTGTACGTGCGATCCGCGCATCAGACCACGCTGCGTCAGCCGATCTGGGGCTGGCTGGGCCGCGCGGACCCGTTTGCGATGGCCCCGGGCTTTGAGCCGGCGGCCGGGATCACGGCGATGCTCTCGGGCACCCCGCCCGTCCTGGCGCTGACCGCCGTGGCGGCCGGTCTCGAGCTGATCGCCGAGGCGGGGATGCCCGCGATCCGGGCCAAGGCAGTCGCGCTCGGGGAGTACGCGATCTCGCTCGCCGACCAGTGGCTGGCGCCTCACGGGGTGACCCTCGCCTCGCCGCGCGACAGCGCCCGGCGCGGCGCCCACGTCGCGCTCGCCCACCGCAAGGCGCGGGAGCTGTGCGCGCGGCTGCTCGCGGCCGGGGTGATCGTCGACTTCCGGGGTCCGGACGTGATCCGGATCGGGCTCTCCCCGCTGACCACGAGCTTCGCCGACGTGGACGCCGGCGTGGACCGGCTGCGCAGGCTGCTGAAGGACGGCTGAGCGGCCCGGGCGGTCCCGGGGCGAGCCGACGGGCGGGCTGGGCCGGCTCGGGATCAGGCGTGTTCGGTGCTGCGCTCCACGTCGGTGGACTTGAGCTCCTCGGGGAAGCGGGTCTCGGCCTCGTCGATCAGGGTGATCAGAGCCGCGCCCACGGAACGGGCGTCGTCGAGAAGCCGGGCGCGCTCCTGCCAGACGGTGTCGGTCTCCAGGTCGAGGGACTGCAACTGACGCTTGGCCTCCTCGGTGATGGCGACGGCGTTGCTGGCGGCGTCAGCGACGCAGCGGTCGGCCTGCTCCTGGGCCAGGCGGGTCGTTTCGTGCGCCTTGTCATGCGCCACTACCAGGATCGAGGCCGTCTGCTCGCCGAGGCGCTCGATCTCCTCGGTGATCGAGATCGGCGGCTCGGGCAGCTCGCTCTGGCTGCGGCGCAGCTCGTCAAGCTCGCGCTCGAGCGCGGCGACGTGGTCGTCGACCGCGGCGCGGTTGTAGCCGAACGGACCCACCGGGAAGCGCCCCGCAGGGCCGCCATCGTCGGGCACGTCGCTGAGCACATCAAAGGCCTGAGTCTCCTCGTCCTGGGCCGGAGCGCCGGCGCCGTCCGGCGAGGCGCCCAGCTCGAGGGACGGCCGCTGGACGTAGCCGCGATCAAAGCTGGTCAGAGCGCGGGTGATCCGGCCGCGGAGCTCGGACATCTTGGCGCCCATCGAGGAGCGGGGCTCTGACTCGGCGTCCTCGTAGGGCTGGTCCTCCCCGACGGGGTCATACGGGTCACTCTCCGGCGCCCCGGGCGGGTAGTACTCAGGTGGCGCCCCCGAGTGCTCGTCGAGCGTGTCAGGCGGCCGGTTGAAGTAGCTCATGACCTTCACTCCTTGGCTTGCGGACAGGGGCCTGTTCGCCGGGTGAGGACGTTTCCCTGTCGGCTGCAAGACCGCCCCCAGGGCGGCGGCCTCAGTGCGCCGCGAGCGCGGTGCGTGCCGCTGCTGCTCGGGCGAGCGTGGCGTGGTGGCGAGCGGTGCCGCCGAGCATGGCCGCGTCAAGCTGGGCGCGCTTGTACAGCCAGTGCACGTCGGCCTCCCAGGTAAAGCCGATGCCGCCGTGGGCCTGGATCGCTGACGCGGTCACCTCACGCCCGCCCCGCGATGCCGCCGCGGCGGCCAGCGCGGCCGCCTCCCCGAGACGGTCGGGGTCAGCGTCGGCCGCCCAGGCAGCGAAATACGCCGTGGAACGAGCGCTCTCGGTCAGCAGGAGCATCTGCGCGCAACGGTGAGCGACGGCCTGAAAGGAGCCGACCGGCACCCCGAACTGCTTGCGATCCTTGACGAACTCAAGCGTCATCTCAAGCGCACGCTGACAAACGCCCACCACCTCAGCCGCCAGAGCCGCGTACACCCGCGCGGCCGCGCCCGCTCCCAGCGGCTCGGTGTCGCCGCTGACGCGGGCAAAGCGCCGGGTCGGGTCGATCATGACCACCGCTTGCGCCTGGGGACCGGCGATCAGCCGCGCCTGCCCATCCTCGAGCACCACGACCACGTCGGCACCCTCCCCGTCAGCAACCAGATCCATCGTGCCCAGCCCGGCCGACAGCTCGCCCGAGACCAGGCCCGGCAGCCAGCGCTCACGTTGCGCCTCACTCCCCGTGGCCTGGATCACAGCCGCCGTGACCGCGGTGGACAAAAACGGAGTCGCGGCACACGCATAGCCGAGCTCCTCTGACAGCACCGCCAGCTCAACTGCCCCCAGCCCCTGACCGCCGTGCTCCTCGGCGACCGCGATCCCGGGCCAGCCCAACTCGACGATCTCCCGCCACAGGGCGGCATCGTAGGACGCCGCCTCAGCCGCGGCGCGGACCGTGGGCCACGGTGAGCGTGCGGTGAGCAGCTCGCGGGCGACGTTCTTGATCTCGCGTTGGTCCTCAGTCAAACCGAAATCCATCCAGCCTCCTCAGCGAGCCCTGGGCAAGCCGAGCACGCGCTCAGCGACGATGTTCTTGAGCACCTCGGTCGTCCCACCCTCGATCGAGTTCCCCCGCGCCCGCAACAGCTCATACGCCCACCGCCCCCCGGCCTCAAGCGCCACCGGACCGAGCAGATCGGCGGCGAACTGGGTGAGCTGCTGGTTGGTCTCAGACCACATCCACTTGGTCAGCGACCCCTCGGGCCCGGGCGTGCCGTACTTCTCGGTCGCGGTCAGCCCCCGATACGCCGTCAGCCGCAGGACCTCGGCCTTGAGATGCAACTCGCCGAGACGGTCAGCGACCACGGGATCGTCAAGCAGCCCGCGGCCGGCGGCCTCCTCGATCAGAGCGTCCAGCAGTTGCCGCAGGCGGACCTGCAAGAAGAAGGCCAGGCCGGCGCGCTCGTTCATCAACGTGGTCAGCGCGACCTTCCAGCCGTTACCGACCCCACCGAGCACGTTCTCATCCGGGATCCGGGCCCCGTCGATGAACAGCTCGTTGAACTCCTGCTCACCGGTGATCTGACGCAGCGGGACAACTGAGACGCCCTCCTGCTCCATATCCAGCAAAAAGTACGTCAGGCCCTTGTGCTTGGCCACCTCGGAGTCGGTGCGCGCGACCAGCATGCACCACTTCGAATACTGCGCGCCGCTGGTCCACACCTTCTGACCCGTGACCACCCACTGGTCGCCGTCCTTGACCGCACGGGTCTTCAGGCTCGCCAGATCCGAACCCGCATCCGGCTCAGAAAACCCCTGGCACCAGATCTGCTCGGCGGTCAGGATCGGGGTCAGATACCGCTCCTTCTGCTCCGGGGTCCCCCAACTCATGATCGTCGGCCCGGCCAGCAACAAGCCCAGCACGTTGGCGGGCAACGGTGAGCGCGAGCGACCCAACTCCTCAAAGAAAATCGCCGACTCGGTCAGCGTCGCCCCGCGCCCGCCGTACTCGACCGGCCAGTGCACCGCCGCCCACCCAGCCTGGGCCAGCTCGCGTTGGAAGTCACGGCGCCAGGTGTAGTGCGCGAGCTCGTCGCCCTCGGGCTCGGGGCCCGGGTCATGACCCTCAAACCAGGCCCGCAGCTCGTCCCGAAAAGCCAACTCCCGATCGTTGAAAGTGAGATCCATGCCGCGACGATAACCGCTCAGCCCCGCGGGCGGACCTCAGCGCGAGCGGTCGGGTCGAGGCCGCTCCATGATCCGCTGACGGTCGACGGAGCGGAAGCCGAACCGCTCGTACAGGCCCTGGGCGCCGGCGACCTCGAACTCGACCCCCGGAGACCAGTAGCTGGTCCGCAGAAAGTCCCAGACGGCCGTAGGATTCCGAAGCCCGCTGGGCGATCGGCGCGCGCGGACACCATTTTCGGAAAGAGATCAGGGCACCAAGATGACGGCTACCCGGCGCAGCACCGGCCCCCGCGTCGTGATCGTGGGGGCGGGCTTCGGGGGTATCGCGGCGGCGATCGACCTTCGCCGCCACGGCTTTGACTCGATCACCATCCTGGAGGCCGGGCCAGAGCTCGGGGGCACCTGGTTCTACAACCGCTACCCGGGAGCGGCGTGCGACGTGCCCAGTCACCTGTACTCGTTCTCCTACGCCCAGCGGTCTGACTGGTCACGGCTGTGCTCCCCCCAGCAGGAGATCCTCGGCTACCTGCGGGAGGTCGCGGGCGGTTACGGCGTCGACGTCCTGGTCAAGACGTCACGCCGCGTGAGCGAGTGCGTCTACAACGAGGGGGAGGCGACCTGGCAGGTCAGCACCGAGAACGGGGAGACCTACGAAGCCGAGGTACTCGTGCTGGCAACAGGCCAGCTCAACCAACCCGCGATCCCGCGGCTGGCGGGGCGTGAGACGTTCACCGGGCACAGCTTCCATTCGGCGCGCTGGGACCATGATTACGACCTGTGCGGCAAGCGCGTCGCGGTGATCGGGACCGGGGCCAGCGCCGTGCAGTTCGTGCCCGAGATCGCTTCGCAGGTCGCCGAGCTCACGGTCTATCAGCGCACCGGCAACTGGATGCTCCCGCGCGAAAACCGCCGCTATCGCCCCCGTTTGCGCTGGCTGTTCGCCCACGCACCCGGGCTGCAGTGGCTGCGCCGACGCTGGGTGTTCAACTACGGCGAGTCGCTGACCTTGATGATCCGCCATCCCCGCACCTTGGGCTGGATCGGTCACCTTCGCTCGGCGTTGTTCATGCGCCGCCAGCTCCCGAACCCGGAACTGCGGGCCAAGGTCTGGCCCGATTACACCTTCGGCTGCAAACGCGTGCTGTTCAGCTCCCATTACCTCCCCGCGCTCGCGCAGCCCAACGTAGAGCTGATCGCGGACCCGATCGCCGGGCTGACCGCGAGCGGGATCCGGACGACCGACGGCCGCGAGCGCGCAGCCGACTGCGTGATCTGGAGCACCGGCTTTCGTCCCGCGGACTTCATGTTCCCCATGAGCGTCCGCGGCGTCGGTGGCCAGGCCCTGGCCGACGTCTGGCGGGACGGCGCCCATGCCCACCTTGGGCTGACCGTCCCCGGCTTCCCGTCGATGTTCGTCATGTACGGGCCCAACACCAACACCTCGGGCGGCTCGATCATCTTCTACCTCGAGCTTCAGGCGGCCTACCTCCGCCAGGCGCTGGAGCACATGCGATCAGGCGGCTTCGCGGCGCTCGACGTCCGAGCAGAGGTCGAGGCGGCCAGCGACCGCGAGACCCAGGTGCGCTTCACCGGCACCGCGTGGACCGAATGCGACAGCTGGTACCGCGACGAGCACGGCCGGATCGTCGCCAACTGGCCGGGCTACATGCGCGACTATCTCGAGCGCGTCGAGACCTTCGAACCCTCCGAGTACCACTTCTCAGCCGCCTGAGCTGCGCATCCGGTGCGAAACGAGCCGCTGGCCACCGAACGGCTTTCCCTCGAGCCCTGGTCGGCCGCGCACGTCGACCTGCTCGGGCACCTGGCCGCGCAGCCCGAGGTGACCCGCTTCATCGGCACCGGGACCCCGTGGACCCCGGAGCACACGGCCGAAGTCGCCGCTCGCTGTCTCCAACACTGGCGCCGGCACGGCTTCGGCTGGCGCGTCGCGGTGCAACGCGACACCGGTGCCAGCCTCGGCTTCATCGCGCTGAACTTCGCCGGCGAGGGCGCCGGGATCGCAGCCGATGAGTACGAGATCGGATGGTGGTTGGAGCCGCCGGCCTGGGGCCGCGGTCTGGCTCGCGAGGGTGCGGAAGCGATCTGCCACGAAGCGTTCGAGCGCATCTCAGCGCCGAGCCTGGTGGCGCGGATCGCCCCCGCCAACGCCGCGTCGTTGGGGGTCGCAGGCGCGATCGGGATGGTTCCCGAGGGTCAGGGTCAGGGCCGCTTCGGCGAGCCAATCGCGATCCTGCGCCTGACCGCCACCACCTGGCGGACCCGCAGCGAGCAGGGACAGCCCGGTTAGCAGGGCAGTGCGGTCAGAGCGGGCGGTGCGGTCAGCGCGGGCGGCTGGCCCTAAACAGGTCATCGACGCGCACGAGCTTGACGCGGGGGCGGCCGCTGGGCTCGCCGAGCGAGGACTCGTAGGCGTCGATCGCCTCCCACCCCGCCCAGGTGACGTGGTTGGGGACCCGCTCGTCCAGCCACGCCTGGATCGCGTCCTGGGCGTCGGCCTCCCCTTGGGCGTCGCCCAGCGTGCCCGCCTCGGCGTCCTCGACGATTCGCGCCACGGTGTCGGCGGCGTCCTTCTTGTTGGTCCCGATCACCCCCGAGGGACCGCGCTTGATCCAACCCACGACGTACTCGCCCGGGCAGACGCCGTCGTCACCGACCACCCGGCCGCCTTGGTTGGGGATCAGACCCGGACGTTCGTCAAACGGCACGCCCGCGACCGGCACGCCGCGATAACCGATCGAGCGCAGCACGAGACCACACTCGATCACCTCCTCGGCGCCGGTCGGCTCGGCTCTGATGCGACCGTCAGCATCGGTGACGAGACGGTTCAGTGCTACCCGGACCCCGGTCACGGGACCGTGCTCGCCCTCGCCGAGGATCTCCAGCGGCGAGCGTAGGAACTGCAGCTCGAGGCGGTGAGACTTGCCCTGGGGCGGGCGTGCCGCGTACTCGCGCAGCAGTTCGAGGTTGCGTCGCTTGGTGGTGTCCTGCGGATCGGCGACCCCCTCGAGCTGGACGGGATCGACGATCACGTCGGCGCGCTCGAGCTCGCCCAGCTCGCGCAACTCGGGGTTGGTGAAGTTGGCCTGGGCAGGCCCGCGCCGGCCGAGCAGGACAACCTCGCGTACGCCGGCCATGCCGAAGGCGCTGAGCGCGTGATCAGCCGTGTCGGTCGGTGCCAGCTCGCCCGGGTCCAGGACCAGCATCCGAGCGACGTCGATGGCGACGTTCCCGTTCCCGATCACCACCGCGCGGCCGCCGTTGAGGTCGAACATCTCGTCGGCGAAATGCGGGTGGCCGTTGTACCAGGCGACGAAGGTGGTGGCGGGGTGCGAGCCGGGGCGATCTTCCCCGGGGATCCCGAGACGGTTATCGGTCGCGGTCCCGATCGCGTAGACGACGGCGTGGTAGCGGCTCACCAGTTCCTCCCGCGAGATGTCCGCGCCGAGCTGGACGCCGCCGAAGAAGCGAAAGTCGCTGTGCTGCGCGGTCTTGGCGTAGACCCGCGTGACCGACTTGATCTTCGGGTGGTCCGGGGCGACGCCCGCGCGGACGAGCCCGAACGGGGTCGGCAAGGCGTCATAGAGGTCGACCGCGAAGCCGGCCCTGAGCAGCTGCTCGGTGGCGTAGAAGCCCGAGGGGCCGGCGCCGACGATGGCCGCCCTCAGCATGCCTGGCTCTGATCACGGGTTGGGGGCATCGGCGGCCAGACTAGCGGCCGTCTGAGCCCGCCTGGGGCGGGCGCCCCGCCAGCGCGCCAGCGCGACCCCGGCCAGGCAGAGGATCCCGCCCGGCAGGGCCAGCAGCGGCGGCACTTCTCCCAGGATCGCCCACCCGAGGAGCAGGGCCACCGGCGGCACCAGATAGGTGGTCGAGCCCATCCGACCGGCGTCGGTGTGGGAGAGCGCGTAGGCCCAGGTGAGAAAGCCGATCGCCGTCGGTACCAGCCCGAGGTAGCCCATCCAACCCATCGCCGCTGCCGAGGCGTGATGAAACTGATCGATCAGGGCAGGCGCATAGGGCAGGCAACAGATCGCGCCCACCGTGCAGGCCAGCCAGGTCACGGCCAGCGGCGAGCTGTGGCGCAGAGCCGGCTTCTGGGCGACCACCCCCCCGGCGTAGGCGAGCGCGGCGACGATGCACAGGACCGCGCCCCAGCCGGCGCCGCTCGTATCGCGCGCGGTGCTGATCCCGATCAGCGCCGCACCGGCAAAGGAGACCACGCACCCCACCAGGAGCAGGCGCGGGAAGCCCTCCCGCAGGACCAGCCCGGCCAGGATGGCGATGAAGATCGGGCCCACGTTGACCAGCAGCGCGGCGATACCGGCGTCAAGGGAACGCTCGGCGGCATTCAGGGCCACGTTGTAGATCGCGAACCACAGGATCCCGCACAAGGCGATCCCGCCCAGCGCCCGGCGCGGCGGCAGCGGTTCGCGCCGGACGAGCATCAGCAGGCCCAGGGCGACGCTCCCGACCACGAGCCGGCCGAGGGCGAGCGGTCCCGCCTGGAAATGGCGCCCGGCGTAGCGGATCCCCACGAAGGCGGACGACCACAGGACGACGGTGAGCACGGCCGCGATCACGACGGCGAGGTTGGGGCGCGGTTCGCGCGGACTCATCGCCGCATTGAACGCCCGGGGGCGTCTCGACGTGAGATCGGTGGCCGGTCGTCGACACCGCTATCGGGCCAGGCTCCGGCCGTGACCGCGGCGAGCAGGTTGATCGCAACCAGGATGTAGATCAGCGTCAGCGGATCCCCGACGAGGCCACCCAGCGCAGACCCCGCCGCCAGCGCGACCCCACCAAAGCCGGTGACGGTCACCATCACCTGAGCGCGCACCGCGGGCGGTGCGCTGCGCGGGCGCAGCGCGATCGTGCCCGAGTAGGCCGGGCCCTCGAGAAAGCCGGTAAGGAGGATGAGCAGGAAGCCGACCAACAGCATGCCGGCCAGCGGCCAGAGCAGCGCCGAGACGCCGAGGACGCCGTATGAGAGCCCGACCCGCCGCAGGGATGGTTCGCCGCGCAGGCCGAAGGTGCCGAGAATCGAGCCTCCGGCCACCGCCGCCCACAGGTAGCCGCTGGCATGCGCGGGCGCGTGCAAGGACTGGACCGCGTAAAGCGGAAAGCCGACCACCATCAGCCCCCAACCGAAGGCGGCCAGGCTCGCGGAGACCGAGGTGGCCTGCAGGACGCGGATGCGGGCCAGCGCCCGCAGGCCCTCGCGCAGCGCGTGCCCGAGGCTCTCGGAGCGCTGCTCGGGGCGGGCCTCGAAGGCGGGGTTGACGGCGACCAGCACGGCGACGACCAGCGTGAGCACGATCTGCAGCTGCACCGTGCGCGCGGCGCCGACCGCGCCCGCGAGCGCCCCGGCCAGGGCGGGGCCGATGATCACGGCCAGGTTCAGGCTCGTGGCCTCCACTGCGCTGGCCTGGTCGAGCAGCTCGGCGCCGGCGATGTCGGCCAGGGCGCTGAAGAAGCTCCCCGAGCTGAGCGGGCGCGTGACGCTGTAGAGGACGGCGACCGCGGGCACCGTCCAGTCGGGGGCATGCCCGGCGAGCAGGAGGATGGCCACCAGTGCCACCGCGCTGAGCAGCTGATCGAGGACGACGAGCAGCCGCCGCCGGTTCACGACGTCGAGCCAGGCGCCGAGCACGGGGCCGGTCAGCGCGCCGGGCACGACCGTGGCGGCGGCCGTCAGGCCGGCCAGGGACGCGCTCCCGGTTCGGGTCAGGATGAGGAGCACCCCAGCGGTGTTGAACATCGCTGAGCTGGTGCGCGACAGCGACACGGTGAGGACGAAGCCGGGGTAGCGGGGACGGCGCAGCAGCCGGCGAAAGCGGTTCGAAGCAGGGGCGAGCACGGGAGGCACGCTCGCATCTTGGCGCAGCCGGCCGGGGCGGGATCGGCTGGATCATCGTCGCCGTGATCGCCGGACTCCTGACCGCGGTGGGCGTCTCTGACCTGATTCAGCGGCGCCACTCGATCCTGCGCAACTACCCGATCCTGTGGCGATGGCGATCGACAGCCATGCCGCCGATGACGCGATCTTCACTTCGGACACCGGCATGTCCACGGTCTGGCTGTCGCGCTTCGTCACCATGCGCGGCACCCGGCGGCTGCTCGGCTCCTACAACCTCGGCTCGATGGCCAGCGCGATGCCACAGGCGCTGGGCGCGTGCGCGCTTGACCGCTCGCGTGAGGTGGTGGCGTTCTGCGGCGACGGCGGTCTGACGATGCTCCTGGGCGACCTGCTCACCGCCGTGCACCACGCCTTGCCCGTGAGACTGGTGGTGTTCAACAACGGGCGCCTGGGGATGGTCAAGCTCGAGCAGGAGCAGGCCGGGCTGCCCGAGTTCGGAACCCGGCTCGAGGAGGTGGACCTGGCGGCGATCGCCACCGCGGCCGGTCTGCACGCGATCCGCGTCACCGACCCCGACGCCCTCGACGAGGCGGTGCGGACGGTCTTCTCGCAGCCGGGTCCGGCGCTCCTTGACGTGGTCACCAACCCGGAAAGGTCTCACTCCCGCCCAAGGTCAAGCCGGGCCAGGCGTGGGGCTTTGCCATCGCCAAGCTGACCGAGACGCTCGAGAGCCGCCGCTAGCGCGCGGCGCGCGGCGCGGGTAGGATCGCGCCCCGTGGACGTGCTC
>JBOGYN010000311.1:0-7390 GCA_050696855.1 Solirubrobacteraceae bacterium
CGCTGATCCTGCGCGTCCGCGCCCCGCACCACGGTCTCACGAAGGGCGGCGTCACGCAGATCGTTGTCGCCGCGGCGGCTCGCGCGGGGCTCGGCCAGATCCACGCGCACCGGCTGCGCCACACCGCCGCCACACAGATGCTGCGCGCCGGCGCCAGCCTTGAGGAGGTCGGGCAGGTGCTGCGCCATCGCCAGGTGCTGACGACGGCGATCTACGCGAAGGTCGATCGCGACGCGCTGCGTCAGATCGCGCGGCTGTGGCCCGAGAGCGAGGCGCGCTCATGATCACGCTCGAGGAGCGGCTCACCGGATATCTGGCTGTCCGTCGCGCGCTGGGCTACCGGTTGGCGCGAGCCGAGAAGCTGCTGGCCCAGTTCGTCGCCTGGATGGACGAGCGCGGCGCGACGACGATCACGACCGCGTTGGCGCTTCAGTGGGCGACGTTGCCGCCGGCGAGCGAGTCCAACTGGCACGCCCACCGCCTGAGCGTGGTGCGCGGCTTCACTGCCCATGTGCATGCGCTGGACCCGGCTCATGAGCTGGTCTCGCAGGACCTGCTGCCCCAGCGGCCGCGGCGCGCGGTCCCCTACCTCTACACGGCCACGGAGATCCGCGCGCTGATGAGCGCATCCTCGGTGATCCCGACACCGCACCGCGCCGCGACGATGCGCGCCCTGATCGGCCTGTTGGCCGTGACCGGGATGCGGATCGGTGAGGCGATCCGCCTGGACCAAGGCGACGTCGACCACCAACGCGACCTGATCACGATCGTCGAGAGCAAGTTCGGCAAGTCCCGCCAACTCCCGGTCGACGCGACGACAACCGCCGCGCTGCGCGCCTACCTGCGCCGCCGCGACCGGCCGGTCCCGATCAAGCCGACCGAGGCGGTGTTCACCTCGGCGGTCGGGACGCGGTTGACCTACTGCAACGTGCATCTGGCGTTCAAGCGGATCGTCAGGCGCGCTGGGCTCGTCCCGCGCTCAACGGTCTGTCGGCCCCGGCCGCACGACTTGCGGCATGCCTTTGCCGTCAACACCCTGCTCGACGCCTACTGTGACGACGTCGGCGATGGCGAGCACATCCAGTCGCGGATCGCGTTGCTGTGCACCTACCTCGGGCACGTCAACCCCGGATCCACATACTGGTACTTGCAGGCCGCTCCGGAACTGCTCGGGCTCGCCGCCGAGCGCCTGGACCGCGTTGAGGGAGACCTGCGATGAGCCTCCTCGCCCCGACGTTGCAGGCGTTCTTCACCGACCGCCTCGCCGGCCAGAAGCGCGCCAGCGCGCACACGGTCGCCGCCTACCGCGACACGATCCGGCTGCTGCTGACGTTCGCCGCTCAGCGCTCCGCCAAGGCGCCGAGCGACCTCGACATCGACGATCTCCAGGCGCCCGTGATCGGCGCGTTCCTGGATCACCTCGAGCACGAACGCGGCAACACGATCCGCACCCGCAACGCGCGCCTGGCCGCGATCCGCTCGCTGTTTCGATACGCCGCGCTCAGACACCCCGAGCACGCCGCCACGATCCAACGCGTCCTGGCGATCCCGACTAAGCGCCACGACCAGGCGCTGGTCACGTTCCTCACCGATCCCGAGCTCCAAGCCCTGCTCAACGCACCCGACCAGACCACGTGGATCGGCCGCCGCGACCACGCCATGATCCTGCTCGGCGCCCAGACCGGGCTGCGCGCCAGCGAACTGATCAGCCTGACCTGCGCGGACCTGCGCCTCGGCACCGGCGCCCACGTCAACTGCATCGGCAAGGGCCGCAAACAGCGCATCACGCCGCTGACCAAACAGACGGTCACAGTCATGCGCATCTGGACCGGCGAGCGCGCCGGGCGACCAGACGATCCACTGTTCGCGACCAGCACCGGCCGCAAGCTCACCCGCGACGCGCTCGAACACCGCCTGACCAAGCACGCCGCCACCGCCGCCGCGACATGCCCATCCCTGGCCGCCAAGACGATCACGCCACACGTGCTCCGACACACCACAGCGATGCGACTGCTGCACGCTGGCGTCGACACCACCGTGATCGCGCTCTGGCTCGGCCACGAGCAGATCCAGACCACCCAGATCTACCTTCACGCCGACCTCGCAATCAAGCAGAAAGCGCTCGACCGCACGACGCCGCCCACGGTCAAGCCCGGCCGCTACCAGCCCACCGACCGGATCCTCGCGTTCCTCGACGCGCTGTGATTATGCCGACCAAATCCCAGGCGATCCCGCCCTGAGCAGCACGTCCTCACCCGAGTCGGCATAACCCGCGAGTCGGCATAGTGCACGTTATGCCGACGTCGGCATAACGTGCACAAGGAGCGAAACGTGCTTGGTCACATCGCTGAGCGTGACCGTCCGCCGATCAAGGCTCGGCTCCGGCGGGCGTGGCGGGAGACCGACTACTCGCGTGGGCTCGAGCAGCTCGCACGGCTCGCTGACGAGCTCGACCGCACGCATCCCGGCGCTGCCGGCTCGCTCAGGGAGGGGATGGAGGAGACGCTGACCGTGATCCGGCTCGGGATCAAGGGCAAGCTGCGGCGCACGCTCGAGTCAACGAATCCGTGCGAGTCGATGATCGACACCGTCCGCACGACGCAGCGGAACGTGAAGAACTGGTCCTCGGGCGAGATGGGCCTGCGCTGGACCGCTGCCGGGATGCTCGAAGCCGAGAAGCAGTTCCGCAAGGTCATCGGCTACACCCAGCTTCCCAGCCTCGCGGTCGCGATCGAACGCCGGCTCCACCTTCCCCAGCCCAACCCCGCCACGACCCAGGAGGCCACCATCGCAGTCACTGTGTAACGATCACACCGGGACCGTCGTCACCGAAGTTCTACGACGGACGGGGCAACCTCCTGTTGAGTTCGCGAACGCAGCCGACGCGATCTGAGGCGTCTGGACCCGCCTGTTCGCGACCGCATCCTGACGGCTCTTGAATCGCTCGCCGCCGACCCTTCGCATGGCGATGTCAAACGTCTCGCCGGTATTGACCCTCCCGGATGGCGGCTGCGTGTCGGCGATTGGCGCGTCCGCTTCAGGCGGGACCTGGGTACGCACACCCTCGCAGTCCAACGTGTGCTGCCTCGCGGCCGCGCCTACCGCGACTGATCCTCCTTCGCGTGGGGCTGGAGGCTCGCCGTCAGCCTCCGGACCCGCCGAGCGCCGCTGGCCATCTAGGCAGCTGCCTCTTCGCGGTGCTGGATTTCTTGCCAGTGAGACAGCTCCACGTCGATGACCGGTCGCCGCCGCTCTCAAACTGCGGCGTCGGGCACGATCCGGACGCTCAGGCGTGCTTTCTGCGCGTACCAGGGCCGCCTCGGGGTGAACCTCTCACAGGCTGTCGGTTCTCGGTGACTGAGCGCGGTGAGTCCCTTCGTCTCTTGCCTTTGCTGGGCAGAAGGGTTACCGTTGCGACGCGGCGGCTAAATCTTTCAGGCGTGGCCGTCCAGTCTGTCCACCATCGGACAGCTGCCTTCCCTTTACGACAGGAGGGGGTCGGCTGGACGGGAGGAGCCGTATGTTCAATCCGCTGGATCTCGTATTCGCCGTCGTCGGGCGCTTCGTACAATGGACGGCCCCGAAGCCCCAGCCGATTCCTGATCCTGATGGCAGCCAGGGTCTGCAGCGAAGTCCGGTCGGGCGATGAGGGCCACCAGCGTGGCTGGCTCCTGGCCGACGACTCCTGAACACGCGTGCGCACTGCCGGGACCCGCAGTCCGACCGGGCTTCGATCACCGGGAGATGCGATGTCATATGTGAACTGTCCCCGTTGCGGCCTAACCGTCCGGCTGCGTGCGTCGTTCTTGGCTCTGGAGCACTGCCCGCGCTGCGTTGCCCGACGTGGCATCGCCGTGGAGATGCTTGCTTCGGGGCGTCGGATCTGGCCCTCTCTGACCGACCGGGCAGACCGGGGAGCCGGTCAACCCCCGATCCATCCAGTTAGTGGCTCGGTGCGGAGCCACGACCTCCTGGGCCGGCGTTCGGCGCCGTCCCGGGGATAAGGGGAACCTGGCCGCCGGAGGGGGCGATTCCGGCGGCCAGGGTGGGTCTGGCGGGAGGGGAGCCGCCAGATCCCGCAGCGCCGGGGGCGAGCGCTGCGGGGTCTCGCGGCTCTTGGCTAGCTCACGCGATGTCTACGCACGTGAGGAACTCCGAGAGTTGGCAGAGCTCGAACAGCCGCTGGACCGCTCGGGGGCCGCGAACGACCACCAGGTCGACCTTCAGGCGTGCAGCTTGGTTAGCGAGTTCGAGGACGTCGTGAACGCCGGTTAAGTCCATGAAGGTCAGGCGACTGAGATCGAGCACCACTCGGTCCGGTTGGCGTGCGAGGGCGCTTTGAACGGCCTCACGTGTCTTTTCTTGCTGGGCGAGGTCCCACTCGCCGTCAAGCGCGATTGTGGTGGTGGCATCCTGTTGGCTGACGACGATCGATAAGCCGGCGAGAAGGGGATCGTCGAAGTCCGTCTCGGTAGCTGCAGCCATTGTCACCTCCACGTAGCTTCCGGTGTGGTGGAGGGGAAAGATCGCTCCCCGAGGAAGCGTCTGACCGCGTCCCAGACTTCATGGATCTAACGAGACCCCGCTCGTTCGACCCGGGCGGGAGGTTACCAGCTTGAGGGCCGTGACTTTTAGTGGTGCGTGGCAGAACCTGCGAGACTGTACGCAGCCTCTCGCTTGGCGATTTGTCGCGGAGGCCTCTTGCGCTCTGGCGGTTCGCCGTCTTTCCCTCTTCCCAGCGTCGGATCTTATCCATAGGGGAAGGCGAGAACGGGACGGTCATGGCCGCCCAAGCCGAACCAGAGCGCTCTTCAAGCAGCTCGCTACACATAGCCCTATCCAACGCGATCGTCGGGTTTTTGCGCGACTACACCGGCCGCGGCCCAATGAAGGCACGGACCTCGATTCGCGACAACGTCGTCTTGGTCATGCTCGAACAGACGCTCACCAAGGGCGAGCAGGTCCTGGTCAAAAACGGCCGCACAGAACACGTGCTGGCGCTGCGTCATCAGTACCAGGAAGCGATGCGAGAAGAGAGCAGCCTCAAGGTGGCTGAACTCACCGGACGCAACGTCGTCGCCTTTATGAGCGCAAACCACGTCAACCCCGACCTTGCCTCCGAGATCTACGTGCTCGACGGATCACCGGAGTACAAGACAGACAAGCCGGGCGCGGCGCCCGGTTGATCGTTCAGCGGGCGTTAGAGGAGGAGTTCGACGTGGTAGGTCGCGCTCGGTATGACCGTCGGCCTGAGCGCCAGCGCGGCTTGCGCGTACGGCTCGGGGATGGACAACGGGTTTCGTCCCCGGCGTGTCCAGACGGCCGAGGGTGAGCTTGAGATGGAAATTCCGAGGCGCGCGAGGCGGTGATGCCGTTCGTCCGTGGCGCTGGTTTCTCTGCGGTAGTTAGAACGAGAGGCCGGATTTGGCCACCCGAAGTGGTACTTTGAACGGAGGAGCGCCTTCGCTCGCCGCCCCGGCTCGTTTCCGCGACGTATGTTGCGGGTCGCCGCCTCGTTCGTCCGCTCGCCCTCTTTGAATGAGCATGCGCGTTGAACGACAAACACCCTGCGCTGGACATCATCGAGGTGCTCGACGCTGGGCGCATCCGCGTCTGTCTGCGGGGAGAGCTCGACCTCGCCAGCGCACCAGGTCTCGGCGAGACGCTGCGCAGGCTTCGCGATCGCCACGCGTCGGTCCTGCTCGACCTCGACGAGGTCTCGTTCATTGACATGAGCGGCCTGCGTGTGGTGCTCGAAGCCGCTGAGCAAGCCTCTGCCGACGGTGGAGCATTCGCCGTCACACGAGGCTCAGCCCGCGTACGCCGTCTCATTGCACTAGTGCAGCCCGACGGACAACTACCCCTCGACGGGAACTCGACGTGACGACGACCATCAGAGAACTGCCTCGTTCTGCCGTCTCGCCCGGGATCGCTCGTCAACTCGTTAGCGCACGCACGGACACGCTCAACCCCAGGCAACGGGACGACGCCGCTCTGCTGGTCTCCGAGCTAGTCACCAACGCGCTGACGCACGGCATCGGGGCGATTTGGCTGCGGATCGACGTCGAGACCAACGGATTGCGCGTCGAGGTATCCGACCAGGGGAATGTCGCGCTCGCACCAAGCCCAACGCCCGGCGCTCACGGCGGCTGGGGTCTGCGTATCGTCGACCAGCTTGCCGACGACTGGGGCGTTCTGGAGGGCAGCACCCGAGTCTGGTTCCGCCTCACCCGGCCAAGCCAGCAGCGCTGACAGCCCAAGCCGATGACCGCGTACAGGGATTCGGGGGACGACGCGCTGGGCTCCGAGCAACGACCCGGACGACGAACTGGGGCCGTTGGCCCCGCCTCCCCGCTGATCTCGTCGTACGCGCAGCCGTCGCTCGACCTAGGCCGGCCGACCCGACGTTCCCTGTCTGGGAGCGGCGCGGACCCGGTTAGGTTCGTCACCGCGAGCACCACAAGCACTACGCCGATCGTAGGCTCTCGGCCGACGCGCACTCGCACGGGCATGTGGTGCTGGACTCGGTAGCGATTGCCACGGCCACCGTCGAGTTTGATCGTCAGGATCTGGAGTGACATGGTGCGCCTCTTCGAGGTCCACGGGCGGTGGCCCGTTAGCGGCTTCGGTGGGTCGCTGCCAGGCAGGCGTGAGGCCGTGGGAGCGCATGACCTGCTTTTGGAGATGTTAGGTTTCGTGGCAGCTCACACAATCGCCTCAATCGGAGTAGCGTGCATGAGTGAGCTGGCCCTGCGGCCAGCAGCCTCACCTTTTGCCCGAGTGCCACCGACCGCGTGAAAACGTCGCGAGGCGGGGAGCGGAACCCACTGGTTGCGACTGCGGGGCCGGTCCCCTACACCTCCTCCCATCGCCCGCCGACACCTGGGCTGACGCAACCGCGTGCTCCGGTCGCCGCGACGACGGCAGCGCATCAGATTGACGCTGGTCGCCTGCGGCTCGATCGCGTAACTGCTTTCAGTGCGGACTCGCTCGAGGCCTCACGACTGGATCGGCGACCCAGGGGCGGCTCCGGCAACGCCCACGATGGACGAGTGCTTCGCCAGCGGTCGCAACTCCAATGCGGGCAGCTTCGCTGGACGATTGGTGGGAGCGGGTGCCCAAGCTCGCAGGGCCGCTCGTTGTCGCGGTTGCCGACATGGAGTCCGAGGTGCGCGAGGCGATCGCCCAGCGAGCCAAGCAGCCCGCCTCGCACGCCGTGACCCACGAAGCGGACGGGATCGCGTTGGCCGGCTCGGTCCTGATCGGCTCAGGCCACAAGCCAGAAGGCTGACGCCCGAGCGGCGCCGTGGTCGCTCGGTCAGCGGGTGAGCGGCTCTCCGGGGAAGCGCAGCCCGAACCGCTCGATCAGCGCGGGGACGCTGGCCGGGTC
>JBOGYN010000312.1:0-12254 GCA_050696855.1 Solirubrobacteraceae bacterium
TACGTGCTCGAGATCTTCAAATTCAAGGGCCAGCGCACGAGCGAGCTGCGCCGCACCGACCCCGCCGCGACCGAGCACGAGATCGACGATCAGGTGCAGCATGACCTCGAGACGGGCGAGTTCGACCGGGTCGATGCCGATACCGAGGATCGGGATAGGGTGGGATAGCGCTGCTCGCCGGTCTCTCACGCCTCGAGCGCATCGGCCTAGTCGTGGTCGCCGCGCTCACCGTTTTGGCAGGGGTCGCCCGCTACGCGAGCGGGATCTCATCGGTAGTCGGGTTCGTGCTGGCGGGCCTGGCCCTGGCCGGCGGCGCCTGGATCGTGTCCTTCTCCACCGAGCAGGTCGGCCAACGCTTCGGTGCCGCCGCGACCGGACTGCTGCAGTCGACGCTCGGCAACCTGCCCGAGTTCTTCGTGGTCGTGTTCGCGCTCAACGCCGGTGAGAAGATCGTCGCCCAGACGGCGATTCTCGGCTCGATCCTGGTCAATGCGCTGCTCGTCCTCGGGCTGGTGATCGTCGCCGGCTCACTGAAGGAACGCGATCATGTGATGCGTTTCAGCCCCCGCCTGCCCAATGACACAGCCACGCTGCTGCTGATCACGAGTTTCATCATCGTGCTGGTCGGACTGGCCGACTCCGCTCATGACCCGGCCAGCCATCACATCCAGACGATCTCGATCGTCAGCGCGCTGGCCATCCTCGCCGTCTACCTGTTCTGGGTTCACCAGTATCTGACCAGCTCGGCGGGTGGCGAGAGCACCGGCGAGGCCCCCCGCGTATCGACGAGGGTCAGCCTCACGTTGCTGATCCTGGCGGGGGTCGCCTCGGCGTTCGTCTCGGACTGGTTCGTCCACGCGCTCACGCCGACGATCCACACGCTGGGTATCTCGCGCTCGTTCGCCGGCCTGGTGATCGTCGCCACCGCGGGCAACGCGGTCGAACACGCCGTCGGCGTGGTCCTGGCCGCCAAAGGCCAGTCGGAGCTGGCCATCTCGGTGGTCAAGAACTCGATCGCGCAGGTCGCGGCCTTCCTGTTCCCGCTCCTGGTCCTGGTCTCGCTGCTGACCGCGACCACCCTGACGTTCGCGCTGGCGCCCGTCTACACCGGGGCCCTCCTGGGCACCTCCGTGATCGTCTGGCAGGTCACCGGTGACGGCGAGGCGACCCCGTTCGAGGGGGTGGCGTTGATCTCGGCCTTCGTGATCCTGGCCATCGTGGCCGCATTCGAGACCTGACCAAGATGGCCGGCGTACGAGCCTGGACAAAGGCCTGACCGCGGCCGTGGTGGTCTGGGAGCCGGTGCTATTCTTACGCTTACGTAAGAATCAGATTTCGGAGAAGGAAGAAGGTGGTCGTCCTTGACAGCCCTCCAGGCCCCCCCGGCGGATGAGCGGCGGAATCGGCGGATAGGAGTCCACGCCGATCATGACTCCTACAAGTGGTGGGCGCTGTCGTGTACGTCGCTGGGCATGCTGCTCGCGACGATCAACTCGGGCACGCTGATCATCGCCCTGCCCGACCTCGAGCGCAGCCTCCATACCAGCCTGCTCGAGCTCGTGTGGGTGATCCTCGTCTACATGATCGCCTCCACCGTGCTCGTGCTCAGCGCGGGCCGGCTCTCAGACCAGTTCGGCCGCAAGAAGGCCTACGTGTGGGGCTTCGTGCTGTTCGCCGCCGCCTCGCTGGGCGCTGGCTTCGCCGGCACTGGCACCGAGCTGATCCTGTGGCGAATCCTCCAGGGCATCGGCGGCGCCTTCCTGTTCGCCAACTCGGCGGCGATCGTCACCGACGCGTTCCCCAAGGAGCAACTCGGTCTGGCGATGGGGACCAACACGATGGTCGCGGCCGTCGGCCTGGTCATCGGCCCGGTGCTGGGCGGCGCGCTGGTCGCGATCAGCTGGCACTGGGTGTTCTGGTTCAACGTCCCCTTCGGACTTGCCGGGAGCCTCTGGGGCGCCCTGATCCTGCATGAGGTGGCCGGCCGTTCGGAGGACCGCTCGTTCGACTACCTGGGCACGGTCACCTTCCTGATCGGCCTGACCGGCCTCGTCTACGGCGTTTCCAAGGGTGGCCTCTCAGGCTGGGCCTCCTCGCTCGTCATCCCCAGCCTGATCGCCGCCGCAATCCTGCTGCCGGCCTTCGTGCTGATCGAGCGCCACCACAAATCCCCGATGCTCGACCTGAGCATCTTCTCGCAGCGGCTGTTCTCGACCGCCTCGGGCGCCGCGTTCGCCAACGGGCTGGCGCGCTTCGCCCTGATGTTCGTGTTCGTCTTCTACTTCCAGGGCGTGCAGGGCAACTCCCCGATTCTGGCCGGCATCAAGCTCGCGCCGCTCGCTGTGGGCATGCTGATCGCCTCGCCGCTGGCCGGGGTCTGGGCTGACCGGCGCGGCTCGCGGACGCTGGCCGTGCTCGGGATGCTCGTCACCGCCGTGGGGCTGGCCCTGATGACCTCTCTGGGGCGCGAGACCAGCTACATCTGGCCCTGTATCTATATGTTCATCGTGGGGATCGGCTCGGGCATGTTCAACTCTCCCAACACCGCCGCGATGATGGGCGCCGTGGCTCCGCACCGCCGGGGCATCGCCGCGGGCGCGCGGGTCCTGGTCCAGAACACGGGCGCGGTCATCTCGATCGCCTTCGTGCTCGCCGTGGTCACCTCGTCGGTGCCCAAGCACGTCCTGTTCTCGGTCTTCTCGGGTCTGGCCAACCACATCTCCAACGCCCAGCTGACGCCGTTCATCTCCAACATGCACGTCGCACTCTGGTGCCTGGCCGGCGTTTCGCTGGTCGGCGCGGCGATCTCCGCCGCCCGGCCCAAGGACATCCGGCCCGATCAGCCCGGGCCGGCGGCCAACCGGCGCCGCGAGCCTGAGGCGGTGGCCTCATGAGCGCCACCGCGCAGCGCACGGTGCGGATCGGCGAGCTCGCCGAGTTGACCGGGACCACGCCGCGCACGATCCGCTACTACGAGGAGATCGGCCTGCTCGGGGGCGCCTCCGATCGCACCCAGGGCAAGCACCGCTGCTACACCGAGGCCGACGTGCAACGGCTGCGCGAGATCGTGCGGCTGCGCGATCTGCTCGGGCTTTCACTCGAGCAGCTCTCGCGGCTGCTCGAGGCCGAGAGCGCCCGGGCCCACCTGCGCCGCGAGTACCAGCAAACCGAGCAGCGCGCCGAGCGCCGCCGCATCCTCGAAGAGCTGCAGAAGCACATCGGCACCCAGCTGGAGCTGGTCCACGGGCGGCTGAACGAGCTCGGCGAGCTCCGCGATGAGCTCGAGGCCAAGCAGAAGCTCGTCAAGCAGCGGTTGCGCGAAAACTCGCGATGAGCGCGCTGGCGGCGACACCTGCCCGCGGTGTGCGGCCGCCCGCCGGGGTCGACCGGCGGGCGATGGCGGTGCTGTCGGCGGGGCATCTCTTCACTGATGTCGCGCAGGGGGCGATTCCCGCCCTGCTGCCCTTCCTGATCGTCCGCGATCACCTCAACTATGCGAGCGCCTCGGCACTGATCCTGGCCGCGACGATCTCGAGCTCGGTCATCCAACCGCTGTTCGGCCACATTTCCGACCGGCGGTCGCTGCCGTGGCTGATGCCGATCGGGCCGGTACTGGGCGGGGTCGGGGTCGGCCTGGTCGGGATCGCCCCCAGCTACGCCGTGACCTTTGCCGCCGTACTCGTCAGCGGGTTCGGCGTGGCCGCCTTCCACCCCGAGGCCTCGCGGTTTGCCAACTATGTCTCCGGGGACCGCCGCTCAAGCGGGATGAGCCTGTTCAGCGTCGGCGGCAACGTCGGCTTTGCCCTCGGCCCGGTGCTCGTCACACCCCTGATTCTCGCCTTCGGGCTTTCGGGCACGCTGTTCTTGATCGTCCCGACCGCTCTGATGGGCATCGTCCTGATCCACGAGCTGCCGCGCCTGCGGGCCTTCCGTGCCGATCTCATCGGGGGCCGGGTCCAGCGCCAGCTCAGCCAGGACGCCTGGGGACCGTTCGCGATCCTCGCGCTGGTCATCGGGCTGCGCTCGTTCGTCTACTTCGGTTTTGTGACCTTCATCTCCCTGTACTTCATCCGCGATCTGCACACCAGCAAGGCCGTGGGCAACGCCGCTCTGACCGCAATGCTGGTGGGGGGAGCGATCGGGACCCTGGTCGGGGGGAGGCTCGCCGACCGCTTCGGACGCCGCGCGGTGCTGCGCACCTCGATGCTGCTGCTGCCGGAGCTGATCGTCGGCCTGCTGCTTTCCGGACCGGCTCTGGCGATCGTCTTCGCCGCCCTGGCCGGTGCCGCCACGGTTGCCACCTTCGCGGTCACGATCGTGATGGGTCAGGAGTACCTGCCCGCGCGGATCGGCGTCGCCTCCGGGGTGACGATCGGCCTCTCGATCGGCCTCGGGGGGGTCGGCGCGCCGCTCCTCGGGCTGCTCGCCAACGCCGACGGCCTGCGGTCGGTATTCGAACTCGTGGCGGTGTTCCCGCTGCTCGCCCTGTTCCTCGCCCGGTGGCTACCCCCGACTGCAGCTGATAGGCCGAAAAGCGGTTACTTACCAGGGTCTTTTTCGGTCTAGACGGACGCAGCGGGGCTCGCGCCGAGCAGGATTGCGGCCGATGACCACGTAACCAACCACCGGCGCCGCGGTAATTTGACTGCTGACGCCGGTCCGTGGTGCCGCCGCAACCGACTTATCGTCTCCCGCCGCGAGGATTGCCGGCCGTCTTTACCCCTATGAGCCTGTTCCAACGACACTCCGTGCGCTTCACGCCGCGCCTGGCCGCCGTTGCTGCGGCGCTGATCGGCCTCATCAACGTGGCCTCGGCGCTCACCCCCGGGATCCGGTGGCGGGGGCATGTTCTGCTCGACGTCGAGCCCCTCGAGGCGGTGCGGCTCTTCCATGCCTTCGCCCTGCCGACCGGGCTCGCTCTGCTGCTGGTCGCGCCCTACCTGGCCAAACGACGGCGCCGAGCCGAGCGGGTGGCGGTCGGACTGATGCTGCTCCTCGGCCTGCTCGACCTGCTCAAGGGCCTGGATGTCGAGGAGTCGCTGATCACCTGGTTGGTGGCCTTCGGGCTCATCTCCTCGCGGGCCGCGTTCGAGGTTGACCACGATGACCTGACCCTGCGCTCGGCGAGCTGGCGCGTTCCCCTGCTGGGCGCCATCGCCCTGGGGGTGACCGCGGCGGCGGCCTGGGCCTCGGAGGGACACCCCTCCTTGAGCTCGGTGATGCGCGAGACCGGCGACCTGCTGCTCTGGCGCAGCCGCGGCCCGATCCACTTCCATCACCAGGCGATTTTCCTTCACCACCGCTTCGTGTGGCTGCCGCTGAGCGTCCACCTGATCGAGCTGGGCACCCTGCTGGCCATGGCCTACGTGGTCTTCCGGCCGCTGGCCGCGCCCAAGGCCCTGCCCGGTCCGAGCTCGCGACGCGCGGCGGCCGAGCTGGTTCGCGCCCACGGCACCGACACCCTCTCGTTCTTCAAGCTGCGGGCCGACAAGCACTACTTCTTCGGCCACGACGGACGCGCCTTTGTCGGCTACCGGATCGAAAACGGCGTGCTGCTGATGTCGGGCGACCCCGTCGGTCCCGAGGCCGCTTTCCGGCCCCTGCTGGCCGAACTCCAGGCCTTTGCCCGCGCCCGCGGCCTCAGGCTGGGCGCGGTCGGCGCCAGCGCCCGCGTGTGCCCGTTGTATGAGGAGCTCGACCTCAAGACGATCTATCTCGGCGACGAGGCGCTGCTTGATCTTGAACAGTTTTCGCTCGAGGGACGGCCGATCCGCAAGGTGCGCCAATCGGTCAGCCGGCTGAGCAAGGCGGGCTACGCGGCTGAGCTGCTTGGAGTGGCCGGGCTCGACGCCGAGACCAGCCGCGCCGTCGAGGGCGTGCTCGAGCGCGGACGCGAAGGCGCCCCGGAGCGCGGCTTCTCGATGGCCATGGACTCGATCGACGGGCCCCACGGAGACCAGACCCTGATCCTGCTCGCCCGAGATGAATCGGATCCCGCCCGCCCCGTGCGCGGCGTGCTGCATTTCGTACCGTGCTACGGCCGCGCCGCGATGTCGCTGTCCTTCATGCGCCGGGATCCGGACACGCCCAACGGCCTGACCGAATTTATGGTCGTCAGGGCCGTGGAGCTTCTCCGCGAGCGGGGCATTAGCGAAATCTCACTCAACTTCGCGGCCTTCGCGAAATGGATTCACAGCCCCGAAAAGCGCTCCGAGCGCGTGTTGGGCAAGCTCGTCACGCTCGGAAATCGCTTCTTTCAGATCGAGAGCCTGTACCGCTTCAACGCCAAGTTCTTCCCGCGCTGGGAGCCTCGCTACCTCGTCTACGACGGCACCTTCGGGCTGCCGCGGGCGAGCATCGCGGCGCTCTGGGCCGAGGGTCAGCTCTACAAGCCCGGCTTCCTGGATGCGCGCGCGACGTCTCGGCGCCCCCGACGTCGCGAGCACGCTAACCTCCGACTAACGTAGTCGGCTTCCGCGGACCATGCCGGTCCTGGACGTGCCGACCACGGACCATCTTTTCGTGCGACGCCTGCGTCGTCGCGCCGATAGCCTAGGCGGCCCTCCGGCCCGAGGAACTCAGCTTGATCAGCTTCAGCCGACAACTTGACGATGAGCCGATCGCCTACCACCGGCCATCAGATAACACCCTTGGGGACCCGCGGTGTCGCTGAGCGCCGCCGCCCCTGCCGAGCCGACCATGCCCGCCCTGCGCTTCTTCGACGTGGTCCTGGTGATCGTCGCCGCCCCGATCCTGCTGCTGATCGGCGTGCCTGCGCTCGGGTACCTGGTGGGCGCCGGAGCCTGGCTCGCGCTGCGCGCTGTCGGTGTGGGCGCCGAGCGGCTGGTCGGGTCAACCCCGGAGGCCAGCCGCCAGATCACGATCCGGATGGCCTTCATGTTCGCCCGCCTGTTTCTGCTCGCCCTGGCCGTGATCGTGGCCCGCCAGTCCAGCCAGGGCGACGGCCTGACCGCACTTGTGGTCATCGTTCTCTCCTTCACGATCGCGCTCGGCCTCTCGGCCGCCAACCGTCCGAGGCCACGATGAGCCAGCGCCGCAAGCTGATGTTCGGCATCGCCGGCTTCTACGTGGTGGGAATCGTGCTGCTCGTGATCATCTTTGGCTTCGGGCACAAGAACGACGCCTTCCAGATCCAGAACGAGTTCAAGCTCATCGACTGGGTCCATCTCGGCGTGTTCAGCATCAACCGCGCCGTCGTCTACCTGTTCCTGGCCGCGATCGCGACCGTGGGCACGATGGTCTGGATCTCGCGTCGCATGCACGCCCGCCCCAACCGGGTTCAGACCGCCGTGGAGGTGCTGTACTCGTTGATGCGCGACAACATCACGCGCGGCAACATGGACGATTCGATGGCCGCCAAGTGGTTTCCGTTCCTGGGCGCCCTGTTCCTGTTCATCTGGTTCTGCAACCTGATCGGCTACCTACCGCTGCCGACCAATTCCGAGGAGACCTTCAACGTCTTCGGAGCCCATATACCCTCCTTCGCCCGGTACGCGGCGACCGCCAACGTATCGGTCCCGCTCGTGCTGGCCCTGATCGTGTTCTTCGCCTTCAATTTCGAGGGGTTTCGCGCGCACGGACCGATCGGCTACCTCAAGAGCCTGATCCCGGCCGGCGTACACGGTCCGATGCTGCTCCTGATCGGTCCGCTCGAGGTGATCTCAACCGTCATGCGGCTGGTGTCCCTGACCATCCGATTGTTCGCCAACATCCTCGCCGGCCACATGATCATCCTGTTCATGGCCGGCGGGCTCGCGGTTATTCTCGGGTTGACATTCCTGGGCTGGTTCACGTTGCCCATCGGGATCGCCGTCTACATGTTCGAGCTGGTCCTCATCGCCACCCTCCAGGCGTTCATCTTCGCGACCCTCGCCGCCATTTACCTGGGTGGCGCGGTCACTCATCACTAAACACAGAAGGAGCTGAGCTCAAGTGCTTACACACATCATCTCGTTTGCTGCCTCGTCCGGGGTCGGGGCGGGACTCGGCATCGGGATCGGCGGTGGCCTCGGGGCCGTCGGCGCCGGGGTCGGCATCGGCATCATCTTCGGCAAGGTCATCGAGGCGGTTACCCGCCAGCCCGAGATGCGTGACGAGATCACCAGCATCCAGTGGCTCGGCTTCGCCCTCACCGAGGCCTGCTTCTTCTACGGCCTGGTGGCCGGGCTGATCTCCTACGTGCTCAAGTAGATGACGCCCGTCACCGTTCCCGCCGCCTCCAGCGGCTCCTTCCTGATCTCGCCCAACGTCGGGCTGATGATCTGGACGCTGCTGCTGTTCGGCATATCCATGTACGCGCTGGCCAAGCTCGCCTTCCCGCGCATCACCGAGGCGCTGGACAAGCGCCAGAAGTCGATCGAGGACTCGATCGACGCCGCCCAGCGCACGCGCACGGAGGCCGACCAGCTCCTGGCCGAGTACCGGGAGCGTCTCAAGGAGGCGCGCGGGCAGGCGGACGAGATCGTCGGTCGCGCCCGCAAGACGGCCGAGACCCACGAGCGCGACGCCGAGGCGGAAGCCAAGACCAAGCGCGAGCAGATGATGGAGCAGACGCGGCGCGACATCGAGTCAGAGACCCGGCGCGCGATCCAGGAGATTCGCCGCGAGGTTGCCGACCTGACCGTGATGGCGACCGAGAAGGTGACGCGCAAGACGCTGACCGAAGAGGATCAGCGGCGGCTGGTGGACGACGCGCTGTCCGAGCTGGACTTCAGCGCGCTGAGCTCGGCCGAGGATCACAGGTAGCAGATGGAAGAGATCGCCCAGGTCTACGCGCGGGCGCTGTTCGACGTGGCCGTCGAACACGACGCGCTGGACGAGGTGCGCGACCAGCTCGGCGCCTTCGCCGACGCCATGCACCAGAACCGTGACCTGGCGGTGTTCTTCTTCTCGCCCTACTTCTCGGTCCCGGAGAAGAAGGACGCCCTCAAGCGCGCCCTTGAGGACGTGAACCCGGCGGTACTCAACTTCCTCGAGGCGCTGATCGAGCGCCACCGGATGCCGGCCATCTTTCGGATCCGCACCGACTTCGACACGCTCTGGGAGAAGGAGCGGCGCCGGCTGCCGGTCCACGTCACGAGCGCGATCGAGCTCGACCGCTCGACCGTGGACAGCCTCGGCAAGCGGATCGGTGAGCAGACCGACCGCCAGGTGGAGGTCTCCAGCCAAGTCGATCCGGACATCCTCGGAGGCGTTGTCCTCAGGGTCGGAAACGTGATCCTCGACGCCTCGATCAAGAACCGACTCGAACAACTTAGAAAGCAAGTCGCGCAGGCCTAGGCCAGCGCCGTAAGGGAGCCAAGATTCCGATGCAGATCAAGCCCGATGAGATCACCTCAATCCTCAAGAGCCGGATCGAGGGCCTCGACACGTCGAGCGCGGAGTTGACCGAGGTCGGGACCGTCCTCTCGGTCGCGGACGGCATCTGCCGCATCCACGGCCTCGAGGACTGCATGTCGTTCGAGATGCTCGACTTGCCCCATGACGTCACCGGCCTGGCGCTGAACCTCGAGTCCGACAACGTCGGCGCGGTGCTGTTCGGTCCCTGGGAGAAGATCGTCGAGGGTGACACGGTCAAGCGCACCGGCCGCCTGCTCGAGATCCCGGTGGGCGAGGAGCTGCTCGGCCGGATCGTCGACCCGCTCGGCAACCCCCTGGACGGCAAGGGCGAGATCAACACCTCTGAGATGCGCCCGGCCGAGCACAAGGCGCCCGGGGTGGTTCAGCGCCAGCCGGTCACCGAGCCGATGCTCACCGGCCTGAAGGCGATCGATTCGATGATCCCGATCGGGCGAGGCCAGCGCGAGCTGATCATCGGCGACCGCCAGACCGGCAAGACCTCGATCGCGATCGACGCGATCATCAACAACAAGGACCGCGACCTGATCTGCGTGTACGTGGCCATCGGCCAGCGCAAGGCCACGGTCGTCCAGCTGGCCAGCGTCCTCGAGGAAGCCGGCGCGCTCGAGAACACGATCATCGTCATGGCCGCGGCCGACGAGGCGGCCCCGATCAAGTTCCTGGCCCCCTACGCCGGGTGCGCGATGGCCGAGCACTTCCTCTACAACGGCAAGGCCGCCCTCACCGTCTACGACGACCTGACCAAGCACGCCTACGCCTACCGCCAGATGTCACTGCTGCTGCGTCGGCCGCCGGGTCGCGAGGCCTACCCGGGCGACGTGTTCTATCTGCACTCGCGGCTGCTCGAGCGCGCGGTCAAGCTCAACGACGATCTCGGCGGCGGGTCGCTGACGTCGCTCCCGATCATCGAGACCCAGGCTGGCGACGTGTCGGCCTACATCCCGACCAACGTGATCTCGATCACCGACGGCCAGATCTTCCTCGAGCCCAAGCTCTTCTACTCGGGCGTGCGGCCGGCCATCAACGTCGGTATCTCGGTTTCCCGCGTGGGCGGCAACGCCCAGATCGGCCCGATGCGCAAGGTCGCCGGGCGGCTCAAGCTCGAGCTCTCCCAGTACCGCGACCTCGAGGCCTTCGCCCAGTTCGGCTCCGACCTGGATGCTGACACGCGGGCGGCCCTGGCCCGCGGCGAGCGGCTGGTCAACGCGCTCAACCAGGCCGAGCGTCACCCGATGCCGGTCGAGGATCAGGTCGTGCAGATCTTCGCCGCCACGAACGGCTACGTAGACCGGATCACGGCCGACAAGGTGCGCAACTTCCTGGCCGACCTGGCCGAATCCGTGCGGGGCAACGAGCCCGAGCTGATCAAGAAGATCGCGGGCGGCGACTGGAGCGACGAGACTCAGTCCCAGCTCGACGCGACGGTCAAGCAGTTCGCCGAGGACTTCGGCTACGACCTCGACGAGGAGGGCCTGCCCCTCGACGACGACGAGATGCCCGAGCGCAGCCGCTCGCAGGAGAAGTCGAAGTCCGATTCCGACGGCGACGATTCGGCCGCGGGCGCCGACGCCGAATCCAGCGATGACCGCGAGACCGAGGCCGCGCCGGCCTAGCCTGCACCGAGATGGCCACTTCGCAGCGAGACGTTCGCAACCGCATCAGCGCGGTCAAGAACATTCAGAAGATCACCCGGGCGATGGAGATGGTGGCCGCCGCCCGGCTGCGCCGCGCCGAGCAGCGGATCGAGTCGCTGCGCCCGTACGCGGATGCGATCCGGCGGATGACCCGCCAGGCGGCCGAGGCGGCCGGTGACCTGCCCCGGCTCCCGATCCTGGCCGAGCACGAACAGCTGCAACGGGTGGGATTGCTGGTCGTGGCCGGGGACCGCGGGCTGGCCGGCGCTTTTAACTCAAACGCCGTCCGCGCGGGCATCAAAGCCGCGCGCGAGCACGCCAACGAAGGCCGAGAGGCCACCTTCTTCGCCTCCGGGCGCCGGGGCGCGTCGTCGCTGGCCTTCCGCGGCTATGAGCCCGCGGAACGCTTCACCGGCTTCACCGAGCGTCCCGCCTACGCGGACGCACGACGGATCGCCGAGCGCCTGATGGCCGCCTACGTCGACGACGAGGTCGATCAGGTGGAGATCTTCTACAACGGCTACATCTCGCCGCTCTCGCAGGAGATGCGCCGCGAGACGCTGCTGCCGTTGCAGCGGGCCACAGTGCTCGAGGACAAGGACCAGGAGGAGGGCGAGGACAAGCAGGACTCATCAGGGCCCGGGGCGCTGGTCGAGTACGAGCCCGACCCCGAGGAGATCCTCAAGCGCCTGGTGCCCGACTATGTCGAGATCTCGATTTACCGCGCCCTCTTGGAATCCAGCGCCTCCGAGCTCGGGGCGCGGATGACCGCGATGCGCAATGCCTCAGACAACGCCAGCACTCTGATCGAGGATTACACGCTCCAGATGAACCGCGCGCGCCAGGCGGAGATCACCCAGGAGATCATGGAAGTCGTCGCCGGCGCCGAGGGGCTCGGCTAGCCTCGAGCGGCGCCTATAGAGGAGAAGAAATGTCTGCCACCACTGAAACCAGCACCAGCGAATCGCAGCAGAACACCGGCACGATCGAGGAGATCCAAGGGGTCGTGATCGAGGCCGTGTTCCCGGACAAGCTGCCACAGATCAACAACGCGATCCTGGTAAAACGTCCCGAATCTGCGCGGGCCGAGGAGGACGAGGACCTCGCCGCGGGCCAGAGCGAGTATCTGGTCTGCGAGGTGCAGCAGCACCTCGGCGACGACCGGGTCCGCGCCGTGGTCCTCGACACCACCGACGGTCTCGCCCGCGGAGCCGAGGTCATCGATACGGGAGCCCCCAT
>JBOGYN010000313.1:0-27579 GCA_050696855.1 Solirubrobacteraceae bacterium
GCGGGCGTGCTGCTGCTCCAATTCGCCCTGCTCGCCTATCCGATCGGCGCTCAGATCCCCACCGCCGCCGATCGCGCCGCCGGCGCCGAGCTGCTGCATCGCCTCCGTGGCCTGCGTGGGCCTGTGATCGTGCTGCGTCATCCCTGGTACGCGACCGTCACCGGCCACGGCAGCTTTGCCCACGGAGAGGGGATCACCGACGTGCTGCGCTCCACGAATCCCCGGGGAGCCGCCGTATTGCGCGCCTCGCTACCGCGGGCACTCGATGCCGACCATGTCCAGGCCGTCGTGCTGGACGGAGGCTTTGACGCGCATGTCTTCGGTCCGGAGCTGGCCCTCGAGTTCCACCTCGTCTCCCAGCCGATCACGCGCCGACGCCTCTACCCGCTCACCGATGTCCGGACGGCTCCGACGCTGCTCTACGTGCGCAACCGCGCGTCGCGCTGACTCGCCGGACGCATCGATAGTCCAGAAGGCAGCCCGGCGGCGCCGGGTCAAGCCGCCCCGAACTGACGCAGGATGGTCGCCAGCGCCCGCACGGCCGCCGCCACTGATGACTCGTGCAGGCGGCCGTAGCCGATCACGAGACCGCGCTGCTCAGGTTGGGCCACACAGAAGGACGAGAGTGCGGGCACGCGGATCCTCGCTTCCCAAGCCCGCGCCGAGATCGCGGCGTCATCCGCCCAGTCGGGCAGCCTCAGCACCACGTGCATGCCGGCGGCCACCCCCGCCACCGCCAGCCCGGGAACATGTTTCGCGAGGGCGGTCAGGAGCCGGTCCCGGCGCGCCCGGTAGACCGCGCGTGCCGCCCGGACGTGGCGATCGTAGTCACCCCGCCGCAGGAACTCGGCCAGCGTCAGCTGCTCGAGCACCGGCGAGAAGTCGTCGACCAGGCGCCGCTGGAGGGCAAGCGCCTCGATCAGAGCCGGCGGTGCCACCAGCCAGCCCAGCCGGAGGGCGGGGGCGAGAGTCTTGGAAACGGTTCCGAGCTGCACGACGTGGTCGGGGGCCAGGCCCTGAAGAGCCCGGACCGGCTCCTTGTCGTAGCGAAACACCGCGTCGTAGTCGTCCTCGACAATCAGTCCCCCGGTATCCCGCGCCCAGGCCAGGAGCTCGCGGCGGCGCTCCCCGCTCAGCACCGAGCCGGTCGGAAATTGGTGGGCCGGGGTGACGAGCACGGCGTCGGCGACCAACCCCTCGACCACCAGGCCGTGGCCGTCGGTGGGCTGCGGAGCCAGCGTCAGTCCCATCGCCTGGATGCGTTCGTGCTGGGTGGTGTGCGAAGGATCCTCGACGGCGACCCGGCGGGCGCCGCGGGCTCGTAACACTCTGAGCAGCAGATCGGTGCCGTGGGCGGTCCCCTGATTGACCAGGATCTGACCAGGCCCGGCGATCACGCCCCGGGTGCGACCGAGGTGGTCGGCGAGGGCTTCGCGCAGGACGCGCTCACCGTGAGGCTCGCCGTAGTCGAGCATCGCCGAGGTGGCCTCGCGGGCGACCCGCTCGCCGACGGCCAGCCAGCGCCGGAGGGGAAACAGGCTGACGTCGGGCGTGGTCGGAGTGAGGTCCCAGCGCGGCGGGCGCGGCGCTGGCTGGGATGGTGGTGGCGGAACGCTGGCGCGGGCGGCGGCGGCCACCACCGGGGCGGCCCGAACCCGGGTGATCAAGAAACCCTGGGACTCGAGCTGTCCGTAGGCATCGCTGATCACGCCGCGCGAGACGCCGAGCTCGTGGGCGAGCGTCCGCGAAGCCGGCAGCTGCACCCCCTCGCGCAGCGCGCCGCTGAGGATCGCGTCGCGCAGGTTGCGCTCAAGGGCGGCGCGAAGCGTCTCGCCCGGATGGCGCTCGAATGCCCACCAACTGGCCTCATGAAGTTCGGTCGCACTGGCTCTACTCACAGGTCCACCAGATTGCCACACTCACCGGCATGGGGAGGCCGTTCATCGACGGCCTCCGGCAGGCCTAAACCGAGGCGGGAGTCGCGATGACTGGGGAGTGGTTGCGACACCGCAGTGAGGAGGCAGACCTATGAGGAATACTGCACGTCGCCTGGCCGCGCTGACGGCCACGGGCTTGTTGGCCGCCGGCGTCAGCGCCTGCGGCTCGAGCAGCTCCAAATCGTCCGCGGGAGCCTCGGGCTCGGCCTCGGGTAGCGCGCAGTCGATTCCTCTCAAGCCGGGTGAGAACCCGGCCACCCAGTCGCTGGCCGGGGGCGCGAAGGGCGGCGCGCTGACCGTCTACTCGAGCGAGGACTTCCAGCACCTCGATCCCGGCCAGTCCTACTTCGCCAACGATTACGCGATTATCTACGCGACCCAGCGGCCCCTGTTCGTCTACCTGCCGACTTCGGCCAGCACGCTGGCTCCGGACCTCGCCACCGAGATCCCGACCGTCGCCAACGGCGGCATCACCGACGGCGGCAAGACGGTCACCATCCACATTCAGCATGGCGTGCACTTCAGCCCGCCGGTAAACCGCGAGGTGACCTCGGCCGATGTCGCCTTTGCCATCGAGCGCGGGGCCAATCCGAACGTCGCCAACCCGTATTTCCCGTCCTACTTCGGAACCGGCGCGTCGGCACCCCTGGTCGGCGCCCAGAGTGCCAGCTACAAGGGTGGCCCCATCCCGGGCATCCAGGCCCCCGACAAGTACACGATCGTGTTTCACATGACCAAGCCGGGCGCGCCGACGCTGATCCAGGCACTGTTCTTGCCCTTGTCGTCTCCAGTCCCCAAGGAGTTCGTGGCCCCGTTGGACAAGCACAGCCCGACCACCTACGGCCTCAACTATCTCGTCGCCACCGGCCCCTACATGCTCAAGGCCGATCCGAAGACCGGGCGCTTCTCCGGGCTCGGGTACCAAACCGGCAAGTCGGCCGATTTGGTGCGCGACCCCAACTGGAACGCCGGCTCCTACACCTCGGCTTACAAGCCTCCCGCTGACTTGGATCAGATCAGCATCAAAATCGGCGGTGATGCCAACGTGATCGGACAGCAGGTCCTCCAGGGCTCACACGCTCTGCAGCTCGACACGCCCGCCCAGTCGATCGTCAAGCTCGCCTACCAGCAATACCCGTCTCAGATCACCTTCACGCCCGGGTCCGGTGACCACTACGTGAGTATTGACAACCATCACGGTGTGTTCACGAACGAGTTACTGCGCAAGGCGTTCTGGGCGGCCCTGGACCGCGCGGCGATCGTCAAGGCCCGCGGTGGTGCGCTGGTCGCCCAGCCGATGACCCACTTCCTCTATCCCGGGGTGAACGGTTTTGACCAGGCGGGCGGGTTCGCGGGACCGCAGGTGGATTACAACGCCAACGTCAACGGCAGCCACACCGTGGCCTGCAAGTACATGAAGCTGGCCGGCTATGCGAACTGCCAGTACACCGGCGGCCAGACGGCTCAGGTGGTCAGCACTTCCAACGGCAACGATCCGGCCATCACCCAGATTGTCAACTCCGCGATGACCAGCCTGGGTTTGAGAACCCACGTCAGCTTGGTGGACCAGTCGGTGATGTACACGAAGTACTGCCAGGTCCCCAAGCAGGAGATCGACGCCTGCCCGGCACAGGGCTGGATTCGTGACTTCGCCGACCCGCTGTCGGTCCTCTACGCCACGTTCTACGGGCCGTCGATCACCTCGACCGGCAACCCCAACCAGGGACAAGTCAACGATCCCCAGATCAACGCCGCGATCAAGGCGGCGGCCCTGGTGGTCAATCCGGCGGCGCGGACGCAGGCGTGGGCGAACGTCGACAAGCTGCTGGTCGCTAAGGCGGTCGCGGTCCCCGAGGAGTACGACAGCCAGCCCAACGTCGAGAGCAAGAACGTCACCGGAGTCAATGACGCCTGGAACGAGGGGACCTGGGACTTCGCTTTCACGTCTCTGAAGAACCCCTGACCTCAGGAGCCCACGACTTCGAGCACGCGGTCGACGTCGGCCTCTTGGTTGTAGACATGCCACGAGGTCCGCAGCCGGCCGCCGCGCAGGGCGGCGATGATCCCGGCGTCGGCCAGGCGGTCCTCGGCGCCGGGTAGGTCGGCGCAGACGATCGCGCTGTCACTCGGCTCGAGACCCAGGCCGGCCCGGAAGCGATTGGCCAGGGACACGTTGTGGGCGTGGATGGCCGTTATCCCCACCCGTTCGATCAGCTCAAGGGCCGGCGCGGTTCCGACCCACGAGAACCAGGCCGGGGAAACATCAAGGCGGCGTGCGCTTGAGGCCAACCGCAAAGGCGGACCGAAGTAGCTCGCGTGGACGTCGTCACCCGCGTACCAGCCGGCGCTGTGGGGCACCGCGGCCCCGCGGAGGCGATCGGAAACGGCGAGAAACGCGCTCCCGCGGGGGGACATCAGCCACTTGTAGGCGCTGCACACGACGGCGTCGAAGCGGCCGGCGTCCAGGGGCAGCCAGCCGATGGCCTGCGTCGCGTCACACAGGGTGATCGCGTTCACGTCAGCGGCGGCGGCGAGGATCGCCTCGCAGTCGGCAACCTCGCCCGTGCTCATCTGGACGGCGCTGAAGGCGACCGCATCGGCCCCGGCGGCTACCGCCTCGGCAAGCTGGGCGGGCGCGACGGTGCGGACGTCGAGGCGCGGCTGAACCAGGAGCGGAAACAGAGTCGAGGTGAACTCGATGTCGGGGACGACGACCCGCGCTCCCGCGGGCAGCGCGGTGACCGCCGAGCCGATCAGCTCAGAGACGGTGGAGCCAACCGCCACCCGCTCGGTCGCCACGCCGACCAGCCGCGCGAAGGCCGTTCGCGCGCGCTCGGTGCTCTGTCCCCATCCCTCCCAGCTCGTGCGCCCACCGTGCCAGTCGGCGAGGGCCGACTGGAGGGCCTCCCAACCCGGCCGCGGTGGGAGACCGTAGCTCGCCGTGTTGCAATAGACGCCAGCGGGTTCCACAAGTCCTGGACCTCTGAGATCTCCATCGGCTGATTACATCAGGGCGAGGATCGGCCCCAGGCCTCCGTTCCGCAACCTCACCGGATAGCGTTGCACCATGGCCACCTGGGACGACGTGCGCGAGCTCGCTCTCGCGCTCCCCGAGACCGATGAACGCCCCTCGCGCGGCCACGCCTTTTGGCGGGTCAAGGACAAGGGGTTCGTGTGGGAGCGTCCGTTGCGCGAGAGCGACCGCAAGGCCCTCGGCGACGGGGCCCCTGAGGGCCCGATCCTCGGTGTGCGGGTCGAGCACCTGGGCGCCAAGGAGGCGCTGCTCCAGGACGACCCCGAGCTCTACTTCACGACCCCGCATTTCGACGGCTACGCCGCCGTCCTCGTCCGTCTGGATCGGATCGGCCTCGAGGAGCTACGCGAGATCATCGTCGAGGCGTGGCTGTGCCGGGCCCCGGCCAAGCTCGCCGATGCCTACCTAGAGGCCGGCCTGGATCCTTGAACCTGAGCTTGGATCGCCGCGAGTTGGCGGCCATCTACGTGGGCGGCATGTTCGGCGCCCTCGCCCGGGTCGGGCTGGCCCAGGCGTTTGGGGTGGCGGCCGGGGGATGGCCGTGGGCGACACTGATCATCAACGTCAGCGGGTCCTTTCTCCTCGCCTACCTAGTCGCCCGCCTGCAGGAGCGCCTCCCCCAGTCGACCTATCGCCGTCCGTTGCTGGGGACGGGCTTCTGCGGCGCCTTCACCACGTTCTCGACCGTCCAGGTGGAGATTGTGGCGATGCTCGACCACGACCGCTGCGGTCTGGCCGCCGCCTACGCCGTGGTCAGTGTGGGCGCGGGCTTTGCCGCTGTCTGGTTGGCCACCGCCGTGGTTCGGCGGGTGAGGATCGTGGCGTGAGTCTCTGGGTCTGGATCGGGGTTGCGCTGCTCGGGGGCGTCGGGGCGGTCGTCCGTTTCGTCCTGGACACCGTGATCAGCGCCCGGGCAGACGGCGACCTGCCGCTCGGCACGCTGACCGTCAACCTCAGCGGGGCCTTCGTGCTCGGCCTGCTGACCGGCCTGAACCTGGTCGGCAACACCCTGCTGCTGGCCGGGACGGCGACGATCGGCGCCTACACCACGTTCTCCACCTGGATGCTCGAGACCCATCGGCTGGCCGAGGATCGTGCCCACCGGATCGCCGTCTTGAACATCGTCCTCAGTTTGGCCGCGGGGATCGGCGCCGCCGCCCTGGGCCGGGTGATCTGAGCGCGATGGTCTCCGCGGACTCTCTGAAGTTGACCACCTACTTTGGCGAGCGGGACCGAAGCGGCGGACGGCTGCTCGGCGACGCCCTGCTCGATATCTACGGAGCACGCCGGCTCCAGGCCAGCATCTTGCTGCGCGGCACGGTTGGCTTTGGCCGCCGACACCATCTCCACACCGATCGCTTGCTCTCGCTCTCCGAGGACCTGCCGGTCGTGTCGGTCGCCGTCGACCGGCGTGATCGGATCGAGGCGGCGCTCGAGGACGTCCTGCGGATCAAGCGCCGAGGCCTTGTCACGCTCGAGCGGGCGCGTCTGGAGACTGAGGAGCTCGCCGCCGAGCCGTGGCCCGAAAGCCTCGAGGAGGCGACCAAGCTCACTTTCTACGTCGGGCGTTACGAGCGGGCGGGCGGCCGGCCGGCCTTTGCCGAGCTGTGTGCGCTCCTGCACGCCCATGGTGTGGCGGGAGCGACGGTGCTGCTCGGCGTCGATGGCACCCGCCTGGGAGAACGCCGCCGGGCTGCGTTCTTCAGCGCCAATACCAACGTCCCGATGATGGTCACCGCTGTCGGGACGGGTGAGCGGATCGCGGCCGCCCTCGCCGCGAGCGCCGGCCTGCTGGCCCAGCCGGTGGTCACCCTCGAACGTGTCCGCGTCTGCAAGCGCGATGGCGAGCGCCTGGCCATCCCTCACGAGCTGCCCGGAGTCGACGAGCACGGCCTGGCCATGTGGCAAAAGCTGATGGTCTACACATCGGAGGCCGCCGATTTCGGCGGTCATCCCCTGCACCTGGAGATCATGCGCCGCCTGCGGGCCTCCGACGTCGCCGGGGCGACCAGCCTGCGCGGCATCTGGGGCTTTCACGGTATCCGGCCCCCGCACGGTGACCGGTTCTTCTCTCTGCGTCGGCACGTGCCGGTGGTGACGATCGTCATCGATTCCCCGGAACGGACCGCCCGCGCCTTCGGAATCATCGACTCATTAACCACCGAGCACGGGCTCATCACCAGCGAAATGGTTCCCGCGTTGAGCGCTTTTACCGAGACCGAGCGCGGCGGCGGCCTGCGCCTGGCCCGCCACGACTACTGAACTTAGGCGTTCTGGACTGACTCGAGCCGGGCGCTCGAAGTGCCTGTGATTCGCCTTTGGGGCTGTGGAAGGGGTGGGTGCCCGACAGGTGGGCCAGGACGGCACACCCCTACCAAAGCTGCCTCGCTTGTCGTGCTGGGCCCGCACCACAGCCTGCTCACCCCTTCCCCTTGAACTTCTCGATGCCGCTAGCGCCAGGGCGTCGCTGGGGCGCGATTCGATCTCGAGCTCGCGGCCGTTGGCGCGCAGGCTGATCGAGATTGACCGGGCGGGTCAGGCGCCCCGCGGCGATTCAGAACTCCGCCGGCGGGCAGTAAGTTCAGTGCATGCCAGCGGCCGCCCCAGCTCATCGCGTCGTCGTGGTCGGCGGCGGCTTCGGTGGCCTGCGGGTTGTCAAGGCGCTGCGCGACGCCCCGGTCGACGTGACGCTCGTCGACTGCCGCAACTTTCACCTCTTCCAGCCCCTCACCTATCAGGTGGCCACCGGCACGCTCTCACCCAGCGACGTGACCTACCCGCTGCGGGTGCTGTTCGGACCGGCCGCGAACGTGAGCGTGCTCCTGGCGGCCGTCACCGGGTTTGACCTCGATCGCCGTCAGGTCATGCTCGCCGGTGATCGCGAGCACGGCGCCCCCGAGTCGCTGCAGTACGACACCCTGGTCGTGGCCACCGGCTCGAGCTACACGTACTTCGGCCACGACGACTGGCGCGAGGTGGCCGGCGAGGTCAAGTCTCTGGAGAGCGCCATCGCCGTGCGCTCGCGCGTGCTCGGCGCCTTCGAGCGCGCCGAGGCGACCTCGAATCAGACCGAGCGCGACGCCGAATTGACCTTCGTGGTCGTGGGCGGCGGCCCGACCGGGGTCGAGATCGCGGGCCAGATTGGAGAGCTCGCGCGCGACAGCCTCGAGCACGACTTCAAGCACGTGAAGCCCGGCGCGACGCGGATCATGCTCGTCGAGACCGCCGAGCGGATCCTCTCGAGCTTTCCCGCCTCGCTGTCGGATAAGGCCATGGCTGCGCTGCGCAAGCTCGGCGTCACTCCCACCGTCGGGCGCACGGTCGTGAACATCGAGCCCGCGGGCGTCACGCTGCGCGCGCCCGACGGCTCGACCGAGCGCGTGTCGGCCCGGACCGTGATCTGGGCCGCCGGCGTCCGGGCCTCCGCGCTGGCCGGCCAACTCGGCGAGCAGTCCGGCGCCGAAATCGACCAGGCCGGGCGCGTGACCGTGGAGCCTGACCTCACCCTGCCCGGCCTCGCGCCGGTGGCGATTCAGCAGGGCGCGTACGCGGCGCGGCTGATCAAGCGCCGGCTGCGCAACCAACCCGCTCGGCCGTTCCGGTACGTCAACAAAGGCAACCTGGCCACGATCGGGCGGGGCCGAGCGGTGGCCGACCTGGGCGTCGTTCGCCTGAGCGGACTGCCCGCCTGGCTGATCTGGCTCGGGGTCCACATCTGGTACCTGATCGGCTACCAGAATCGACTGGTTGTGATGCTGCGCTGGTCGATCAGCTTCCTGACCCGGGGCCGAGCCCAGGGCTCGCGGATCATCTCCGATCCGGAGGTTGAGCGCGAGCAGCGCTAGGCCGGCGCGCCCCTGTGTGGGGGCGTCGGCTTCAGTCGCCCGGGCAGTCAGCCGCCGGTGCCAGCCGCGCCTGGCCTCCGCGATCGTGCATGGCGATCGAACTGATCACCCAGGCGGCCAGGGTGAGCGCGGCTGTGGCCGCACCCAGCACGCAGACCCCTGTCCAGCCGCCGCTCGCGTACAGACTCGAGGTCACCGCCGAGAGGACGGCGGCGCCGATGAAGTAGCTCACCATGTAGGCGGTGGTCAGCCGGCTGCGGGCGTCGGGATCAAGGGCGTAGATCGCGCTCTGGTTGGAGATGTGCAACCCCTGGACGCCGAGGTCGAGCAGGGCAATGCCGGCGATCAGCGGGATCACCGCGCTGCGTCCGGCGGCCAGGACCGCCCAGCTGGCCAGCAGGATCAGAATCGCCGCTGAGCTGGTGTGGGCTCCGTGCCCGCGGTCGGCCAGGCGTCCGGCCACCGAGGCGGCGGCGGCCCCGGCCACGCCGGCGAGGCCGAACAGGCCGATGACCGCGTTGCCGTAGTGAAAGGGAGGCCCGGCGAGCAGGAAGGCCAGCGATGTCCACAGGACACTGAAGCATCCGAAGCTGAGCGCGCCGAGGACCATCCGCTGGCGCAACACGGGCTGGGAGCCGACGAGCGCGAAGACCGAGCGCAGCAGCTCCCGGTAGGCGAGATCGGTGGTCGGCGGGACGCGCGGGACCACTTGGCGCAGGGTGATGGCGAGGAGCACCATCTCGATCGCGGCGAACGCGAACACCGAGCGCCAGCCCAGCACCGCGGCGAGCAGACCGCTTACGGTCCGGGCGAGCAACACGCCGATCAGCAGTCCGCTCATCACGGTGCCCACGACTGCGCCGCGGTCACTTGCGGCCGACAAGGAGGAGGCCATCGGCACAATCACCTGAGCCACCACCGAGGTGACCCCGACCACCGCCAGCGCGGCGATGAACACGCCATACCCGGGCGCGACGCTGGCGAGCACCAGCGCGGCCGCGGTGACCAGGAGCGTGGAGCTGATCAGGCCACGGCGCTCGCGCAGGTCCCCGGTCGGCACCAGCAGCGCCAGGCCGATCACGTAGCCGATCTGGCTCACGGTCACGATCAGCCCCGCCGGTCCGTCGGAAACCCCGAATGCTCGCCCGAGGGTATGGAGCAGCGGCTGGGCGTAGTAAAGGTTGGCCGCGGCCGCGCCGCACGCGAATGCCATCAGGAGGACGAGGCCGCGGCTGACCCCGCGCTCGGGGCGCAGCGGATCGGTCATTCCCGCAACATAGCCACCCAGTCCGGGCGCTCGGTCGGCTCAGCGGCGGCCAGCAGGACTAATGCACCGCAACCTGCAAGCCGATCTTGTCTGTGTGCGGCAGCTCGGATCGGTCCCCGAGGAGGTATTGCGCGCCCGGCGTACGGCCGCGCTGGCCCGCGGCTGCCTGGCCGTGTGCGGGTTGGCGGCGGCCGCGATCTACCCCGACCTGACCCCGGCGCCGTTCCTGGCCCTGGCCGGCTTCGCGATCATCCTCGCCACCGCGCTCGTGCAGGTCGCGCTCCCCAGCGCCAACTGGCTGATCGCCGAGGAGTCCCTGGCGCCCTTGGCCGCCGTGCTGATCGTCGGGCTTGCCTCTGAAGGCGTGACGATTCTCTCGCTGGTATGGCTGGCCGCCGTAGCTAGCGGCGTCCTGGCTCGGGGTGGGCGTATGTACTGGATCGGACGCGCGGTGTTGCTCGTTTCCCTCGCCCTGCCGGTGGCTCGTCTGCATCAGCTGACGTTCGTCTACGCCACCTTCGTGGTGGCGGCGATCGCCCTGCTCCTGGTCTGCGGACGGGTCACCCGAGAGCTGCGCGGCATGGTTGACCGCGCCCGCTGGGACGCCGACCACGACGGTCTCACCGGGGCCTTCTCGCGGGCCGCCTTCCGGGTCCGCCTGGACCGGATCGCCGCCGAATCGGACGAACACGAGGATCTCGCCGTGCTCCTGCTCGACCTCGACAACTTCGGCGCCATCAACAAGTCCAGCGGGCACGCCTCCGGTGACGCGGCGCTCGTCTCGCTGGTGGCGCGCCTGCGCAGCACGCTCGGCGAGGAGGCCGTGATCGGGCGCCTGGGCGGCGACGAATTTGGCTTTGCGGTCAGCGACCCCGACCCGGTCGCGCTCGGGCGGCGGGTGCTGGACGAGCTTGAGGCCGAAGGCGACAGCCATCCGTCGCTGCAGGCCTCAATCGGCGTGGCGCGGCCTCCGCGGGACGGGCACGACGCGGAAAGCGTGATGCGCGCCGTGGACGTGGCCCTGCGGGTCGCCAAGCGCTCCGGCCGCCAGCAGGTCTCGCTGTACGCCGGCGGATCGCTCTCTGAGCGGGACGGGGGTGCCCGGGATGAGCTCGAGCGCCTGATCACCGGGGATGGGCTGGCGATCGCGGTCCAGCCGATCGTCGCCACCGACGATGGTCACGCCCACGCCTACGAGGCCCTGGCCCGCTTCCAGACCGCCGGCACGTCCAGTCCCCTGCACTGGTTCGCGCTCGCCGATGAGCTCGGGCTCCGCGACGAGCTCGAGTTGGCCTGCCTCCGCGAAGCCCTGAAGCTGTTCGACGGAAGGCCCGAGGGCACCCTGCTCAGCGTCAACCTGTCGGGTCCGCTGCTGCTCGATGTCCGCACCCGTGACCTCCTCAATGGCCGCACCACGCTTTTGGGCCTGATCCTCGAGGTGACCGAGAACAGCCTGCTCGAGGACACGCCCGGGATGCACGCACGGATCACCGAGCTGATCGGTCACGGCGTGCGCTTCGCCGTCGACGACATGGGGGCGGGCTACTCCGGCCTGCGCCAGATCACGACCGTGCGACCCAGCTATCTCAAGCTCGACCGCTCGCTGATCAGTGCTATTGACACCGACCCCGACCGGGGCGCGCTCGTCTCCGCGCTGCTCGGCTACGCCCGCCAGACCGGGGGCCACCTGGTCGCCGAAGGCGTCGAGACCGCAGCCGAGCTTGAGACGTTGACCCAGCTCGGGGTGAAACTCGTCCAGGGGTTCTACCTCGGACGCCCAGACTGGCCCTGGCCGGGCGTGGAGCCGGTGGCCGGACCGGGGCGGAGTCGAGCCAAGGCCGTCGCCGGTTCGCGGACGGTCTAGCATCGGGCGGCGCGCGGGGGTCGGCACCAGAGCTAGTACGCTGGGATCCGCCGTCTAGGGGAGCCGGAGCCGTCCGTCTAGCAGGAGAGAGAGGAACCCGATGCGTGTCTCACCCGAGCGGCTCTGCATGCCGGCCACCGCCGTGTTGGTCTGTGTGCTGTTGGCTGCGATCTTGGCCGATGCCCCCGCCGCCTCGGCGGCGCCGCCCGCCGCCGACTGTCAGTCCTACTCGAATCGCCCCTGTCTGTTCCCGTTCCCTGACAATCGCCTGACGCGCCGCGACCGATCGAGCCGCACCGGCGTCCGGCTCCGCCTTCCCGTCAGTGCGATGCCGGTCAACACCAAGGGACAGCGGATCGCGGTCGCGCCCTATGACCGCAACGACGGCTTCAGCCCGGGCAGCGACATCGTCCTGCACGTCGCAGGGCTCGACAACCAAGCAGCGATGACCCGCACCGGAGCGGTCCCGCTCGTTCACATGGCCCGAGCGTTCGCCCGCCGCCAGCCGATCGTGGTGATCGACGAGGCGACGGGCCGCCGCCAACTGATCTGGTCTGAGCTCGACGCCAACGCCGGCCGAGCCGCCAACACCGACCTGATCATCCATCCGGGCAAGAACTTCCTCGAGGGCCACACCTATATCGTCGCGCTGCGCAACCTTCGGACCGCAGCGGGGCGGCTGATCGGCGCTCCGGCCTGGTTTGTGCCCCTGCGCGCCGGCGGCAAATTGCCGCGCGCGGTGCGCTCTCAGCGCGCCCGCTACGACCGGATCTTCAAGGTCCTCAAGCGGGCCGGAATCGCTCGCTCCAGCCTATTCGCGGCCTGGGACTTCACCATCGCCTCGACGCCCGATTTGACCCAGCGAATGCTCGCCATCCGCAACGCTGCCTTCGCCCAGCTGGGGGACACGAAGCTGGCCGACGGCCACGTCACGGGCGGTGCTCCGGCCTATCAGATCTCGAGCGTCAGCACGCTGAACCCGGTCGGCGGCGTCAACGGGCCGATGCGCAGCGTTCAGGGCACCTTCTCGATCCCGTGCTACCTGGTCATCTGCGGGGCCAGCGCAGCAACCGGCTTTCACTACCGCTCTGCCAGGCCCGACGCCGTGCCCACGCAGATCCCGGGCAACGTCGCCACGGCGCCATTTGAGTGCATCGTCCCCGCCGGCGCCAGCGCCGCCCGACCAGCGCGGATCTCGCTCTACGGCCACGGCTTGCTGGGCTCCCACGCCGAGGTCGAAGCCACCAACGTCCAGGACATGGCCAGCGAACACAACATGGTCTTCTGTGCCACCGACTGGTGGGGTCTGGCCAAGGGCGACACGCTCAACGACGCCGCGGCCCTGGCCAACGTGAGCCTATTTCCGAACGCCGTTGACCGTCTCCAGCAGGGCGTCCTCAACACGCTTTTCCTCGGCCGCCTGATGCTCAACCCGCAGGGCCTGGCGGCCAGTCCGAGCTTTCAGGCGGGCGGTCGACCGCTGATCGACACGGCGAATCTCTACTACGACGGCAACAGCCAGGGCGGGATCATGGGCGGGATGACGACCGCCGTGGCGCCGGATTTCACGCGCGCCACCCTCGGTGTGACGGGCATGAACTACGCCAACGTGCTCGTGCAGCGCAGCGTTGACTTCGCACCCTTCGGGGCAATCCTGTATCCGAGCTATCCCGACCAGACGCTGCATCCGCTGATCCTCGATCTCATGCAGCAGATCTGGGATCGGGGTGATCCCGACGGCTACGCGCAGCAGATGACCAATCATCCGCTGCCTGACACCCCCGCCCATCAGGTACTGATGCAGATCGCCTACGGTGACCATCAGGTGAGCGATTACGCCGCCGCCACTGAAGCACGCACGGTCGGCGCTTCCGTCTATGAACCCGCGCTCGATCTGAGCACCAACCGCAGTCGCGACCGCAACCTGTTCTACGGCCTGCCGGCCATCGGGGCTTTCCCTTTCCACGGCTCGGCGATCGAGATCTGGGACAGCGGGCCGGGCCGGGTGCAACCTCCGCCCCTGGCCGACGTCGCTCCGGTGGAGATGGCGACGAACATCGATCCCCACGGGGACGTGCGCAGCACGCCCTTGGCCCGCCAGCAGAAGTCTGACTTCCTGATGCCCAACGGAGCCGTGACCAACGTGTGCGGCGGGTCGCCCTGCCGGACCTCGGTCTACACGCCATGAGGAGGTGTGGGCAGAGGATCAGGTCAGCACCTGGCCCAGGGCGCCGAGCCGCTCGATGCTCCCGTCAGCCTGAAGGCGACGGGCTAAGGCCTTACGTTGGCGAGCTGGAAGTGCCGACAGGCGCTGGGCCAGCTTGCCCTGCAGCGTCGCGTCGCGCTTGGCGATGACCACCACCTCCGCCCAGAGCTCGTGCTCCACCACCGCCGACACGATGTCCTCCAGGGCGGCGTGATCGAGCTCGGGCGCGCCGGCCACGATGTCGTTCTGCCGGGGCGGGCTCAGATGTCCCAGCAGGTCCAGGGCCTCCAGCCATAGGTTGGCGTGCGCGGCGGCCAGGATGATCCCGGTCACCCGCGGCTTGGGGAGCAGGCTGACCAGGCGCTCGAGGCGGTCTTTGTCCTCGAGCACGAAACCGACCTGCAGCAGGGTCTCATCGTCCATCACGGCGAGCGCTGCCCTGAGCGCCGCGTCGCTGAGGTGCCCGACGAAGCGCCCCATGGCCACGTGCTCGCGCCGGCGGACAAGCTCGCGGGTGATCGCCTCCACCTGCTGGGGAGCAACCAGCCCCAGGACTGAACTGGCGCGGCGCGGATCGAGTTCGATCGCGACGTCGGTGAGGAATCCGATCGGCAGCTTGGCGGCGATCTCGACCGCGCGGGACGGCTCGAGCAGGCCGGTCATCCGGGCGGCCAGCAACGGCCCGAAGGCACGCTGGGCGATCGTCGCCGTGAGCCCCACCGGGAGCAGCTTGCTCGCCGCCGCGAGCCGGTTCAGGGTGCCGCTGTTGGCGCTCCAGAGAACGTCGGTCGTGAGCTCGCGAAGGGCACGCAGATCGTCGAGCGAGACCGCCTCCAGATACGCCAGCTCGTCTGGCTCGCGTTCGAGGATCCGGACGAGCTTGAGGATCTCCGCGCGCCGTTGGAGGGTCTCAGCCGCGCGGTTCATCGCATGACCCGCCGGATCGGACCCCGCAGCAGGCGGGGGACGTGGCCGAGCGCCCGTTCGCCGGCCTGCGCCAGCGCCTCGCCCTGACGCCGGCGCGCTTCGTGGACGGCGCCGGCGAGATGCTCGAGCTGATGGTCCTCGAGCTCGCCCAGGCCCGCGGGCACTTTTCCGTTCAGCTGCTTTCGCAATCCCGCCAGCGCCTGGTCGGCCACCGTGCCGCTCCTCGTCTTGCCGCGCTCAGCCGCGACCGGCGGCCACGCGGGTCAAAAACGGGATCAGGTGGGCGAAGAACGTGTTGTGCGGGTATGCGCTGTTGGGGTCGTTGTGGGCGTAGGTGCGCCGGCGATCGAGCAAGGTCACCTGGCGCAGCGGAATGTGGGACTGGACGGCGAGCTGGCGGGCCTCGTTGAGGATGACCTGTCCGCCCAGGGCGGCTCCGAAGGCGTAGATCCGCAGTCCCCGGCGAAGCTGGCGGCCGAGCGTGGCATGCAGGCCGAGCACGCGCTCGGCGCCGCTCGGTGTGCCGTTGCCGATCGCGCCCAGGTCGGTGGTCAGCCGCTGCGGGAAGTACCACTCGGTGCCATCGGCGTTGATCACTCCGGTGCCCGAGAACATGCGCGCGAAGCGCGTCAGCGGCGTCAGCGCTCCGGCCCCATTCCAGCCGTGGGGGTTGCCGGTGGCGGTGACCCCTTGGCCGAGGTGGGCCTGGGCGGCCACCAGTCCCGGCGGCGAAGTGCCGACGTTGAGCGCGTAGCCATATTGGGCGAGGGCGGTGACCGGGACCGGGGGGCTGAGGTGCAGACCGTTGAGCAGGCCTGAGGACTGGCCCAAGGACGGGCTGTTGGGGTCGATCACCGCCGCCGTCGAGCCGGTCGCGTTGTAAAGGCCGGCGTACGGGGTAGGGATCCCGCCGAACGACTGCCAGGGGGAGGCACCCGGCCTATTGAGTTCGCTCAGCGCCCGACGGGCCCGGGTGGCGCTCTCGTGACCGAAGCTGCCGCCGTCGATGTAGACCAACCCCGCGAGCGCATCGGCCCCGGGATGACCACCGAAGTCCCAGGTCGCGTACGCGGTCACCACGCCGCCCCCGAGCGAGTGGCCGCCGAGTACCACCTTGCCGCCGAGCTTCTTCGCGGCCGTGACCACGCGGTGCAGGTCGCCGATCGCGATCGACATCCCCCAGCGCTTGGCGTAACCGACTGAGCGGTCGGGGATGGGCTGAAAGTGACGGCTGACCGGGACACCGGTCAGATACCCGAGGTAGTAGTTGAAGAGGTCGGCGGCCGTAGCGTGCCCGGACTTGGCCCGGTCGAGCATTGACTGGTCCTCGAGCAGGTTCTCGCGACGCTCGATCGACCACACCTGCCAGCCGGTGGCCCGGCTGACGATCCATCGGGCCAGGGGCGCGAAGTAGGCCGAGCCGGCCGAGGTCCCGGGGACCAGGACGAGCACGTTCTTGGCTCTCGCCGGACCGATCTTGAGTACCCCGACCTTGTCGTAACGGGCCGGCGTCCCCGGCGCGGGCGTGCCCGGCAGCCAGTGCACGCGCACGGCGGCGGCGGCGTTGGCACAGACGATCAGGCACAGAAGGGCAGCACCTGCTGCCAGCGGCTTCCTTGCGGTGGCCATCGCGGTGGTAAATCTACAACTCAGCGCCCCCGGAGGCGGCCGGCGCGGCGCCGTATTCCCGGACCGGGAACGGCATCAGGCCTGGTGTCGATCGAGGCGTAGGAGTAGTCACCCTGGTAGCCGTCAGCGGCGGTCATCCCCGGGCACCCGACGCGGAGATCCTCGCAGTCGAAGCGCCCGCCACCCGCTAGTCCGAAGTCCAGGCGGGAGTAGAAGTAGAACGAGAACGCGTTGCCGTCCCGGTTGGGGTCCACGCCGGCTTCGACGGGATCGCTGCGCCAGCGCTCGGTGCCCAGGCGCGCGTCGGCGCTCGGGTCGTGCTTGAGGTATTTGTCAAACCAGGCCGTCGTGTACCAGTCGGTGATGTCCGGACCACGTAGGGAGGCACCGAAGGCCTGGTTGGGGATGAAGCTGAAGTCCAGGTGCGAGCCGCCCCGGATGACGATCTCGCCGCTGTCCACGCCGCTCTGGCTGTAGACCTGCGACTCCTGCTCCTTGAACCGCGGAGCCGGCAGGGAGGTGTTGGGGGTGGGCGGAAGGCCGTAGTCGGCCGAGATGCCGAGCCCCGGTTTGGTGATCGGGACGGTGGTCCGGTTGGCCGGATTGGCCGGGCAGCCCTGCTCGCCGAGCTTGGCCGAACCACCGCTCCCGTTGCCGACCGCGGCGCCGGCCTGGGGGCCCGGACCGCCCAGGTTGTCCAGGGCGACCACGGCCCGGACCCGGGGGTCCCACTGGGCGATGTACGAGACTCCGCTGGCTCCGTAGGAGTGGCCGACCAAGCCCAGCCCAGAGCCGTTGAGCAGCTGCCAGAACGGGTTGTAACCGGCGTCGAGCCCGGCCTTGACCCGGGCGGATTGCTTGACGGCATGGCTGGTGCCGGTGCCACAGCTGGGCACCGGAGCGTAGGGATGAGCGGGGGTCGAGAGCATGAAGTTGATCGCGTCCTCGGTCCCGTCGTAGAAGGGACGGCCATCGCTCTGGGCGGGGACTCCCTCGTTCTGGTCGGGCGACGAGCCGAAGGTGTCGGACTGGCCCTGGCCCTGGGGGTCGAAAGTCAGGACCACGTAGCCCGCTTTGGCCAGCGTCTGGGCGACAAACCAGTAGAGCTGCTCATCGGCCTGCACCGAGCCGTTGGTGATCACCACCGCCGGTCGCTTGGCCGGACCGGCCACGGTGGCCCAGACATGGCCCGAAAGGGTGGCCCCGTCTCGGGCCGTGAACAGGACCGGACGCACGATGCCGTAGCCGTTGCTGGCCCATTGGTTGAGCCGGATGTCGCCCGCACAGCCGTTGCCCAGGTTCCAGCACAGGTCATCGGTGAAGAACCGCGCCGGATCGGCAGCCTGGGCCGCGAGCGCCTGGGCGGTGCTGGCCGCGCTGTCGACGGCGAGCTGCTCCTGGTAGGCCGGGGTGTCGTAGATCGCCTGGCGCTGCTGGGTGATGGAGAAGTTCTGCGCCTCGACGAGGGGATTGAAGGCGGAGGGTGGCGCCGCCTGCGCGCTGCCGGCCACGGCGGCCACGGCGGCCAAGACGGTGGTCAGCGCTGCCGCGAGTGCTCGCACAGGCCCATTCTCGCATCACTCCGGTTCAGAGTGCAATGCCGGGCCGCGAGGCCTGAACGCCGGGCAGGGTTGACCGGGCGCTGTGTTGCAAATTGATTACGAGCGCGTTCAAACTCAGGGTTCGTGCTCCCATCCGCGCCGACTTCCAATACATTGTTGCGCCTGGGAATGTCGACCTCTTTAGGAGGAGGATCTGTTGAAGAAACACACGCGGCCGCTGGCAGCCACGCTGCTCACGGTCATCACAGCGTTCGTGCTCGCCGCCTGCGGCTCGAGCTCGAGCTCTTCGTCGGCTGGCAAGTCGAGCAGCGCCAGCACCTCTAGCGCAGCCTCGTCGGGCGGCGCCTCGGGGGGCACCATCAACCTCGTAACGGGCACCGCGCCCGACTCGCTGGATCCGCAATTTGGATACACGACCCAGGCGGCTGAGGCCGACTGGCTGGCCTACACGGGGCTGACCACTTACGCCCATTCCAGCGGTCCCGCGGGCGGCAAGGTGATCCCAGGGCTGGCCACCGCACTGCCGACCGTCAGCGACGGCGGCAAGACCTACACGGCCACCCTGCGCAAGGGCCTGACGTTCTCCGACGGCAAGCCGGTCAAGGCGAGTGACTTCGCCTACACGGTCGAGCGCGCGATCAAGATTCCGTGGGGCGGCTCGGGGCAGTTCGTCACCGCCCAGATCAAGGGCGCGACGGCATTTGACAAGGGCAAGGCCAAAACGATCTCGGGGATCACCACCGATGATGCCACCGGCAAGATCGTGATCCACCTCAACTCGGCCTACGGTGCGTTTGACAACGTGCTCGCCTTCCCCGCGCTGGGCATCGTGCCCGCCGGCTCGCCGTTGAAGAACGAGCCCAACAGCCCGCCGCCGGGTGTCGGTCCGTACCAGATCCAGAACATCGTCCCCAACGCGTCCTTTCAGCTGAACAAGAATCCGCACTGGGCGGCGATGAACGTACCCGGCATCCCCGCCGGTCACGTCAACGTCAGCGTCAAGATCAACTCCAACGTCAACGCCAACGCGCTGTCGGTGCTCAACAACACCGCCGACGTGTTCGACTGGGCCGACACGATCCCCGGCAGTCTCGCGCCGCAGATCAAGTCCCAGGCGGCTGGCCGCTACAAGCTGGTCAACCCCGGAGGGTCGACCTACTACATCTTCATGAACACGAAGACGAAGCCGTTCAGCAACCAGCTCGCCCGCGAGGCCGTGGTTACCGGACTCAGCCAGGATGCCATGAACCGCCTCGGTTCGGGCACGCTGGCCCCCGGGTGCTACTTCCTGCCGCCGGGCATCATCGGCCATCCCACCGGCCCCTGCCCGTACGGCACCCCGGGCGCCGGTGATCTGACCAAGGCCAAGGCCCTGATCAAGCAGTCCGGCATGGCCGGCACGCCGGTGACCGTGTGGTCAGAGACGCGGACCCCGCGTCAGCAGTGGATGACCTACTACACCCAGTTCCTGAACCAGATCGGCCTCAAGGCCACGCAGAAGGTGATCGCCGACGCGACGTACTTCACGACGATCGGCAACCTGAAGCTCAATCCGCAGACCGGCTTCGCGGACTGGAACCAGGACTTCCCGAACCCGATCGACTTCTATCTGCTGTTGCAGAAGACCGCGATCCTGCCGACGAACAACCAGAACTTCGGCCAGGTCAGCGATCCTCAAGTGGACAGCCAGTCGACCAAGCTCGGAGCGGTCCCCAGCAGCAAGCTGGCCACCATCGGCAGCCAGTGGCAGGCGCTCGACTCCTACGTGGCCAAGAAGGCCTACGTGGCCGTGTTCGGGTACCAGACGTTCCCGCAGTTCACCTCGACCCGGCTGAACTACGGCGCGATCGTCTTCCACCCGCTGTACGGGCCCGACTGGAGCTCGTTCGCACTCAAGTAGCGATTGCGGTGGGGCCGGGACGAGGTAGTCTGTCCCGGCCCCGCTCGCTTTTCTCTCTCTGTGGCGACCACTTCCGCTCCCGGCACCGAATTCTCCGACGACCTATCGGGGTTCGCTGCCGACAGCGAGGACGCTGCCCCGGGAATCGGGCCGTGGCGGCTGGCCTGGAGGCGGTTGCGGCGCAACAAGGTCGCCCTCGCCTTCGGCGGGCTGTTTCTGGTCATCCTCGCGCTGTGCCTGCTGGCGCCGGTCTACGCCAATGACATCGCGCACACCAGCCCATCGTTTGGCAACCCCACCGGGACCGTCAAGGTCGGCGGCAAGACCGAGTACATCCTCAGCTTGCAGAGCATCCCGATCGGACCCACGTGGCACAGCCGCTACTTTTTGGGCGCCGACGGCAACGGTCGCGACGTTGCGGTGCGCCTGCTCTACGGCGGACGAAACTCACTGGAGATCGGCTTCGTCGCCATGCTGATCACGATGATCATCGCCGTCATCCTCGGGGTCGTGGCCGGCTACTTCCGGGGTCTCGCCGACGGGGTCATCTCCCGTTTTCTGGACGTCATCTGGGCGTATCCGGCCGTGCTGCTCGGCGTCGCCCTGGGCGTCTCGCTGGCCGTCGGCGGGATCAACTTCGGCCTCTTCCAGCTCTCGGGCAGCACGCTGCTGGTGCCGGCCTTCGTGATCGGGATCGTCTACATCCCCTACGTCGCCAAGCCCGTGCGCGGGCAGGTGCTCGTCCTGCGCGAGCGCGAGTTCGTCGATGCCGCTCGTCAGCAGGGCCTGGGCCACATCCGGATCATGTTCTCCGAGATCCTGCCCAACTTGTCTTCGACGATCATCGTCTTCGTCCCGCTGATCCTGGCCAACGCGATCCTGCTCGAGGCCGGGCTGTCCTACCTGGGCGCCGGCGTCCAGCCCCCCAATCCCTCCTGGGGGACGATGATCTCCGACGGCATCGCGACGATCCCGGCCGCCTTCCACAACGTCCTCGTCCCCGGGATCATGCTCGTCCTCGCCGTGCTCTCGATCAACATCTTCGGTGACGGCCTGCGCGACGCGCTCGATCCCCGGGCCAAGGTCCGGATCGCCCACTGATGCAGTACGGGAGCAACGGCGCGCCATGACCCGCTTTGTCGTCCGCCGCGTGTTCGCGATGCTCGCCGTGCTGTTCGCGATCTCGGTTCTGACCTTCCTGCTCTTCGAAGCGATCCCCAACGGCGACCCGGCGCTGCGGCTGGCCGGCCGGCAGGCGACTGCGCTCGAGATCCAGCAGATCCGCGTCAAGTTCGGCTTCGACAAGCCCATCTACGTGCAGTACGCCAACACGATGAAGAACATCTTCACGGGCCAGGCGTACTCCTACACCCAAGGCTTCAACGTCCTCGACGAGATCAAGACGGGGTTGCCCGCGACCCTCTCCCTGGCCCTCGGGGCGGGCATCCTCTGGCTGCTGGCCTCGATCGCGGTCGGGACTCTGGCGGCGATAAACGCGGGCAAATACACCGATCGTGTGCTCACCGTGCTGGCCATGACCGGGGTGTCTTTCCCACCCTTCTTCCTCGGCGCCGTGCTGCTCTACTACCTCGGCTACAAGGCGGGCATATTCCCGCTCAGCGGCTACGTGCCGTTGACCCAGGACCCGGTCCAGTGGCTGGTGCACCTGGTCCTGCCCTGGTTCACGCTCTCGATCCTGTTCGTCGGCTTCTATTCGCGGGTCCTGCGCTCCACGATCCTGGACACGATCAACGAGGACTACATCCGCACAGCGCGGGCCAAGGGCATGTCGGAGCGCCGGGTCATGATCCGCCACGTGTTGCGCAACAGCCTGATCCCGATCATCTCCCTATGGGGTCTGGACCTGGCTCAGGTCATCGGCGGCGGCGCGATCCTCACCGAGTCGATCTTCGGGCTCCATGGCGTGGGTGAACTGGCCCGGGACTCGATCGGCCGGCTCGACATCGTCCCGATCCTGGTGATCGTGATGCTGACCGCGTTTGCCGTGGTGATCCTCGGCGCGCTCGTTGACATCCTCTACGCCTTCCTCGACCCGCGAATCCGGCTCGCGTGAGCGCCGACGCGCCGCTGCTCGAGGTCTCAGACCTCAAGGTCTCCTTTGCCACCGAGGACGGCACCGTCCAGGCCGTGGACGGGGTCAGCTTCTCGGTCGCGCCGGGGGAGATCGTGGCCATCGTGGGCGAGTCGGGCTCCGGGAAATCGGTCACGGCGATGACCTTGATGGGCCTCACGCGGGGGCCCAACGCCCGCTTCGAGGGGACCGCCACCTTCGACGGCACCGAGCTGGTCAAGGCCTCAGACGCCCAGCTGCGCAAGGTCCGCGGCGCGGGGATCGCGATGGTCTTCCAGGATCCGATGAGCTCGCTGGATCCGGTTCACCGCATCGGCTCTCAGATCGTCGAGCAGATCCGGGTGCACGACCGGCAGGTTTCCAAGGCGCAGGCGATGGACCGGGCCGTGACCCTGATGGAGCGGGTCGGCATCCCGCGGGCTGGGGAACGGCTGCGTTCCTACCCGCACGAGTTCTCGGGCGGCATGCGCCAGCGGGTGATGATCGCCATGGCCCTGTCGTGCTCGCCCCAGCTGCTGATCGCCGACGAGCCGACCACCGCCCTGGATGTGACGATCCAGGCCCAGATCCTCGACGAGCTGCGCAAGCTCCGCGACGAGACCGGCGCCGGGGTCATCCTCGTCACCCACGACCTCGGCGTCGTCGCCGACATCGCCGACCGCGTGATCGTGATGTACGCGGGTCGGGTGGTCGAGCAGGGCTCCCTGGATGACATCTTCTACGACCCTCAGCACCCCTACACGTGGGGCCTGCTGGGCTCGATCACCCGCATCGACGCCGATCGCAGCCTGCGGCTGCCCGCCATCCCGGGGCTGCCCCCCTCGCTGATGCGCCCGCCCCAGGGCTGTCACTTTCGTCCCCGCTGCCCGCATGCCTTCGCCAAGTGCACCGAGGTTCCGCCGCTCGTCAACCGCGTCCCCGAACATCCCGAGACCGTCGACCGCTGCTTCTTGACGGTCGAGCGCAAACGCGAGCTGCGGCAGGTCGGTGACCGGATCGGTCTGGCCAGTCCCGAGCCGGTGGCATCGTGAACGCCCGGGTGCCCTCGTGAGCGCGTCCGCGCCAGCCTCAGACGCCACGCCCGACGGCGCAACGCTGCTCGAGGTTGAGCACCTCCGGGTCCTGTTCCCGATCAAGAGCGGGGTGATCATCGACCGCCAGATCGGTCAGGTCCACGCGGTCGACGACGTCTCCTTCGCACTGCGCAAGGGCGAGACGCTCGGGATCGTGGGCGAGTCGGGGTGCGGCAAGACGACCCTCATTCGTGTGCTCGTGCGCTTGATCGATGCCACCTCGGGGTCGATCCGCTTCCGCGACCAGGACATCACCTCCAGCGGGCGCAAGCAGCTCGAGCCGATCCGCCGCGAGATGCAGATGGTCTTCCAGGATCCCCAGGCGTCGCTGAACCCGCGCAAGCGCGTCGGTCAGATCCTCGCCGTCCCACTGCGGATGCGCGGCGTGCCCAAGGAGCAGTTCGAGTCCGAGAGTCGCGCTCTGCTCGAGCGCGTCGGTATGGGCCGCGAGGCGATGAATCGTTTCCCGCACGAGTTCTCCGGCGGCCAGCGCCAGCGGATCGGGATCGCCCGAGCCCTTGCCGTCGACCCCAAGCTGATCCTCCTCGACGAGCCCGTGTCGGCGCTGGACGTCTCGATCCAAGCCCAGGTGATCAACCTCCTCGACGAGCTCCAGGATGACCTGGGCCTGTCGTACGTTTTCGTCGCTCACGATCTCAGTGTTGTGCGTCACGTCTCGGACCGGATTGCCGTCATGTATCTCGGCAAGCTGATGGAGATCTCGCCCGCCGAGGAGCTCTACTCAAAGCCGATCCATCCCTACACGTCGGCTCTGCTCAGCGCGATCCCGATCCCGGATCCCAAGGAGAACCGGCTGCGGGAGCGCACGGTGGTCGGCGGTGAGCCCCCTAATCCGATCCGGCCGCCCTCGGGCTGTCGTTTTCACACCCGCTGCCCGCGGGCCAGTGACCTCTGCCGGACCGTCGAGCCGCCCCTGACCGAATACGCGGGAGGCCACCTCGCCGCCTGCCACCATCCGCAAAGCGTGAGCGGTGAGGAGATGGCCAAAGGCCGGCGGTCGCCCGCCAGCCCGATCAGCGCCGGCACCGAGGAGCCGCGGCTCGCCGGAGCCGGCAGCCGTCCCGGTGAGGCCGCCGAGACGGGTGGCCACCCCGCGGCCGCTTCGACGGCCTCCCCGTCCGAGTAAGGCCCCCTGGTCGGCCAACCCCTTTCCGGGTAAGGGGGAGTTCCCTCCGGGGTAAGGGGTGGCGAAGGTCAAGTCGCTCCGTTTGCCCGATGTGGTGCGGTCGGTCTCAGTCCATCCTCTCAGTCAAGTTGTCAGCACACGAGAGGACACAATCATGCACCCCCAGTTCAGCAGCATCTTGGCCGGCGCCCGGACCGACGAGCTTCTCCGCGCGGCCGCGCGCAATCGGCGCGGACAGGACGAGGCCGGCCGGCCTGGACTGGCCTCCAGCCTGCGGCGATACTTTGCTCGTGCGGGCACGCCTGACGAGCAGTCACATCGTGGGACGGGTCGGCGAGCTGGCCGAACTACGGCTCGCCGCTCGGGAGGCCACGGCCGGGCGGCCCGCCCTCGTCCTGCTCGGCGGTGACTCCGGCGTTGGCAAGACGCGTCTGGTCGCCGAGCTCGAACAGGAACTGGGCCGGGAGGAGGTCGAAACCGTCATCCTGCGCGGCGAGGGCGTCGAGCAGGCCGACGGCGAGCTTCCCTACGCGCCGGTTCTGAGCGCGCTGCGACCTCTCGTCCGGGCCTGCCACCCCGCGCTGGACGCCCTCAGCGCCGGCAGCCGAGCTCAGCTGGCCACGATCCTCCCCGGTCTCGATGACAGCCGCCGCCGCGAGGATCGTTCCGATCCCAACGGTCAGGTGCGCCTGTTCGAAGCCGTGCTCGAGCTGTTGGACCTGATCGGCGAGCGCACGCCGGTCGTCCTGATTCTCGAGGACATGCATTGGGCCGATCGCTCGACCCGGGCCTTCACCGCCTTTTTGGCCCGCAGCCTGCGTAAGGAGCGGGTCCTGCTCCTGCTCTCCTACCGCAGTGATGAGCTGCATCGGCGCCATGCCCTGCGGCCGCTGCTCTCCGAGCTGGATCGTCTCGAGCGCTCGCGCCGGATCGACCTCGAGCCGCTGGACCGCGACGAGCTCTCCGAGGTCCTGACCGACATCCTCGGCGGCGAGCCCGACGCGGCGCTCCTCCAGCGGCTCTACGCCCGCAGCGAGGGTAACCCCCTCTACACCGAAGAGCTGCTGGCGGTCGGACTCGACGGACGCGCCGCGGCGCCCCAGAGTCTCCGCGACGCCTTCCTGGTCCGGATCGAGCGCCTGTCGCCGTCCGCCCAGCAGGCCGCCCGCGCGGTCGCGGTCGGGCGGGCCCTGGACGAGCCGGCGATCACCGCCGTCACCGAGCTGGATCGGGATCAGCTTCAGTCCGCGCTCCGAGAGGCGCTGGCCGAGCAGATCCTGGTCACCGACCACGAGGGACGATTCGGCTTCCGCCACGCGTTACTGCGCGAGGCCCTCTACGACGACCTGCTGCCCGGGGAGCGCAGCGACCTGCATCTGGTCCTGGCCCGCCACCTCGAGGAGCAGCTCGGCGGGGCGCCCGACGATGAGCTCGAGCTCACGTCGGCGATCGCCGGCCACTACGCCTCCGCCGGAGACCAGCCCTCCGCGCTGCGCAGCACGATGCGGGCCGCGCTCGCCGCCGCCCGTGGCCTGGCCTACGGCGAGGCCGCAGACCTGACCGAGCGTGCGCTCGAGCTCTGGCCGCGGGTGGACGAGGCCGAAACACTGCTCGGCATCGATCATGTGGAGCTGCTCAGCCGCGCCGCTCAAAACCACGCGCTGACCACTGACCGCACCCGCGCCGAGGTTCTGCTCCAGTCGGCGCTCAGCGAGCTTGATCCCGACGCCGAGCCGGCCCGCTACGCCGCGCTGCTCGCCCGGCTCTCCCGTGCCGTCTGGTCGCTGAACCGCGGGGCGGAGGCCGTGGCGATCGGCGAGCGCGCGCTGGACCTGATTCCCGTCGACGATCCGCTCGGCACGCGTCCGCTGCTCCGCGCGTGGCTGTCGCGGATGCGTTTCCTGAGGGGACGGTTTCGGGAGGCGGCGGCCGACGCCGAGGTCGCACTGGAGGCGGCGGTGGCGGCCGACGACTGCGCGGCCCAGAGCGAGCTGCTCAACACGCTGGGTATGGCCCAGGTCGCGCTGGGTGAGGTCGAGGAGGGGATTGGGCGCCTCCGGCAGGCGATCGAGATCGGCCGGATGACCGACGACCCCGAGACGGTCGTGACCGCGTACACGAACCTCGCTGAGCTGCTGAGCATCGCCGGGCGAACCAGTGAGGGGCTCAGCGTCGCCCGCGAGGGGATAGCGGCCGCGCCGCGCCATCTTGCTCACCGGTATGACTGGATGGTCCTGACCGTCTCCGAGCTGGCCTTCGAGGCCGGGGATTGGGACACGGCTCGCGAGCACATGTGGCCCGACGGTGCGCGCCTGGTTGGGACGGGCCTCATCTTTCGTCTCACCCGCGAGGCCGACCTCGCGCTTGGCGAGGGCGACGAGGACCGTGCCGAGGCGGTGCTGACCCGGGCCGAGGGGCTGGTGGCGGTCAGCGCCGAGCCGCAATGGATCGGCATGTACGGCTCGCTTCTCGCTGAACTGCGCCGCCGTCGCGGTGATCTCGACGGCGCCCGGCAGGCCGTGGATGACGCGCTGGACCGGCTCGAACTCTGCACCGACGACGTGATGCGGATCGCTCGCGTAACCGCGATCGGGCTCCGCGCCGAGGTCGATCGCGCCCAGCGCGCGCGCGACCTGCGCGACCGCGGTGAGCTGCGCGATGCGCTGGCTCGGGCTCGCATCCACCTCTCCCGCCACGAGGCCGCCGCCCACGACGGCGGGCCGGTCGAGCGCGCCCATCTGGCCACCGGCAAGGCCGAGATGACGCGGGCGCGAGGCAAGTCCGGGGTGGCGGCGTGGGCAGCAGCCGTGGTCGCGTGGGACGAGGTGCAGCGCCCCTATCCGGCTGCGATCGCCCGCTGGCGCGAGGCCGAGGCCCACGTCCTGGCCGGTAACCGGACGGCTGCCGCCCAGCGAGCCGCGGAAGCGCTGGAGACCGCGGTCAGGCTGCGCGCCGGCTGGCTTGAGGGTGAGGTGCGGGCCCTGGCCGAGCGAGCCCGGCTGGGGTTGAGCGCCGCCCCGGAGCTGGCGGGCGCCGGCGGCGTCGCCGGCCAGCCGGAGGCCGCGTCCGCGGCCGAGGATCCGTTCGGCCTCACCC
>JBOGYN010000314.1:0-11983 GCA_050696855.1 Solirubrobacteraceae bacterium
AAGGTCAACGCCGACCTGCCCAACCCGGAGTCGTTCGACAGCGCCACCCAGTTCGTGACCCCTGATCAGATCTCTGAGCAGCTGAGCTGCGGGCCCGACGTCGAGGAGCACGTCGAGGCGATCCGCCCCTTTCTCGAGGCCGGCTTCACGGAGGTCGCCCTCGTCCAGATCGGCGCCGACGTCCAGGAGCCGTTCATGCGCTGGGCCGAGGAGCAACTGTTGCCGGCATTGCGCTCCCTGTGAGGCAACCCGCTGGCCCGCCGCCGCTGAGCCCGCTCCCGCTGAGCGGCGACGCCGGCCTGGTTGCGATCGAGGGGGATCTTCAATTCGGAGCTGATGCCATCGAGCGCAAGTGCCAACCGGGAGGCCAGATGTGCTGGCGCCGGGGCGGACGATCGCCAGCCGCCCTCCGGCGACGGAAGCGTTCGCGCGTCGAGGCTCAGTCACGGACAAGCGGGCGGTCCTCGCGTGAGGCGGAGTCAGCCGGCGGGGTGGGCGGGTCCTCGTCCTCCTCGCTCGAGCCCGGGGGCAGGGCAGACCACACCTTCCACGGGCGGGCGATGGACAGCCAGGCGATCCCGGCGGCGAGCAGGGTCGCGCACAGGATCCAGCCCACCGGTCGGGTGCTGATGCCGATGTACTTCAGGCCCGAGGCGAAGATCACAAAGGCGATCGCCGGGCGGACGTAGCGGTCGGGGACGCTGGAGGAGAGCATCGAGCCGATCAGCACCGCGGGCACGCTGCCCAGCACGAGCGAACCCGTCACCGATACCTCCACGTGACCGAAGGCCAGGGCGCCGAGTGCGGCCGCGAGCGTCAACGGCACCGCCTGGGTCAGATCGGTGCCCACCAGCTGGTTGGCGCCGAGGGCGGGGTAGATGAAGAGCAGCCCGACGATCATCAGCGATCCGGACCCGACCGAGGTCAGCCCCACGACGATCCCGCCCACGACCCCGACGGCCAGCGTGAGCAGCGGCCGCGGCGCAACTTCAGTTACGAACTTGGTTCGCGCCTGCCCCGCGCGTCGGTCCAGGACGAAGCGCAGGACCATGGCGCCGGCGCCGATCAGCAGCGCCGCGCCCAGAAAGACCTGGATCTGGTCCTCGGCCGACTTCGCGTTGCCCATCAGGTGAAGGAGGTAGCTGCCCAAGAAGGCGGCCGGGATCGAGCCGAGCATCATCAGGCGAACGAGCTTGAAGTTGACGGTGCCGGCCCTGATGTGGACGGCGGCGCCGAACGGACGCATGAGCACCGCGGCCACGAGATCGCTCGAAATGGCCGTCGAGGGCTTGATCCCGAAGAGCAGGATCAGCATCGGCGTCATCAGGGCACCACCGCCGGCCCCGGTCATGCCGACCAGGAGGCCGATGATCGCGCTGCCCAGGACTATGTAGGGATCGATATGCACGTCGGGGGTTGGCCGGCGATGGGTGCCTCAGTGATCAGCGTCGATCCGCGGATTCGCGGTCGCGGGAGGCTCGCCGGAGAGTAACCAGCCTCCCGGCACGGAGTTGACCATGCCCTGCCGGCTGAGCTCCGAGAGAGCACTGGTCACGGTCGGCCGGCGCGCGGCAACGAGATCCGAGAGGACCGCATGCGTGAGCCGGAGCGGGATCATGACGCCGTCGCTGCGGACCCGCCCCCAGCGACCCGCGAGATGCCACAACAGCATGTGCAGACGGACGTCTACCCGGGCCTGATGAACGATCGCCATATTGACGGCAAGCTGTAGCGAGCGCTCCACTGCCCGCCGGAAAAGGCGGCCGGCGATCTGCGGAAACTCGGCCAGCTGGCGCACGAAGTCTTCGTCCAACACGGCCACGCGGCACGGCTGCAACACGAGCCAGTCGTTGGTCAGCGTGAGTGCCGACTCTCCCTCGTGATAGGGGGGACGCAAGACGTCGCCTTCGCCGATCAGCTCAGCCCCGAACCGGCGTCGGACCCCGACCCGATGAAGCATCACGCCGCTGAGGACGAGCAGCCCCAGGCCGTCCGCGACGCCGTCGAGATGCCGCGCGCGAAGGGGCCCCGGGCCGAATACGATCTCCTGGACGACCACCGCCTCGACCGCGGCGTCACGCAGCTCGGGGGCGATCGCCTCGGCCAGATCCGGATCCTCGGCCAACAGATGGCAGAAGCTCGCGGAGGGGCCAGGAGAGCTGGTCACAGACTGCACTCTGTCAGAGCCTAGGACGACTCAAGGCTCTCGGCTCACGACTCCGAGCCGAGCACGGCGATCAGGTCACGCGCCACTGCGCGCACGATCGCGGCTACGACGTGGTCACGATCGATGCCCCGCGCCTCGGCGTGGCTCAGGGCCGCCCGGGCCGCCGCCTCGGTCTCGCGCATGACCGCCTCCGGCCAGGGGCGTGGCGCTTCGGCGAGCCAGCGCAGCGCTCCCGCCATCAGGGTGATCTGCTCCGTGAGCTCCGGATCAGGCAGGGGTGGTCCGCGCTGAATCGTGATCGAGCGGATCAGGCTGATCACCGCGTTGGCCAGCAGGTCGAGCCGGGCGGTGCGCAGGTTCTCGGCGTCGACGGCGCTTCGCCGCGGCCACCGCCGCGGGGCGACCCGGACGTTGATCCGGGCGGTGGCCCGGGCTCGGGCCAGGGCATTGAGCTGCTGGTGGATCTCGAAGCCCGCCGCCAGGGTCCAATCCTCCGCGGGGGGGCGCCCCTCCCGCAGCGCGGCGGAGACCGCCCCGAGGCGGGTGGCCAGCACCTCGAGCATCCGCTGTTCGGCGTTGCGCAGCAGCTTCAGAGGCTCGGCCGGAAACAGTCCCACGCCGATCAGGAAAGCCACCGCGCCGCCCACCACCGCGTCCACCGCCCGCTCTGAGCCGGTGCCGTGCCGGTGCAGTGTCACCACCAGCACCGCCGAGGCAGCGGCCTGGTTGGGGAACATCATCCCGTCGCCGAAGAACCCGGCGCCGACCGCCAGGGCCACCACCATCGTCACGAGCACGATCACACCGAGCGCCACGGTGCTGCCGCCCAGCAGACTACGCAGCCCGTCGCCGATGACGATGCCGAGCAGCACCCCGCCGAGCATCTGGGCGATGCGGCGGCTCCGCTGAATCGGGCTCGTGCTGAGCGCGATGGCGGCCGCGATGGGGGCGAAGAAAGGCTGCGCGTGGCCGAGCACGCGGTGCGCAATGAACCAGGCCAGCGCCGAGGCGATCGCGGCCTGAGCGGCGGGCAGCAGCGCCCCGAACACTCGCCGGCGGGCGCTCTGCCCAGCGCGGTGAACGTGCGGGACGACGTTGGTCACGGTCGGGCTGAGAGCTCGATCAGCGCGGCGGCGACCTCCTGCGGGCGCTCCAGCGGGCCCATGTGGCCGGTCTCGGGAAGCACGAGCAGTCCAGCCGGGTGCGGCAGCGTCTCGGCGATACGCCGGGCGTGGGCGGGGGGCGTCAGCCGGTCGCGCTCTCCGGCCACGACCAGCGTCGGGATGGTGAGTCGGGCGACCGCGTGCCAGAGGTTCATATCGGTGAGTGCCACCCCGGAGGCGGCGCGGGCCTCGCGCGGGGTCCCGATCAGCATCTGCTCATAGAACGCCACCTGCCCCGCGGTCGCGGTGGGGCCGAAGGCGGCGTGGCGGATCACCGCCTGCTGGACCGGAGTGGAGAATGGGGGGAGCGGAGTCCGGGACCCGAGCACTAGTCGACTCAAGAGCGGGCTCTCCAAGCGCTTGACCAAGTCCCCGAACAGCAGGTGGCCGGCAATCAGGTCTCCGAGGCCCGCGTTGATCAGCGCCGCGGCGCGGGCGCGGGCGGAAACGTCATGGTGCTCGGCCCAAGCCGCGATCGACATTGCGCCCAGCGAGTGCCCGGCCACCGTGGGCAGCCGCTGCTCGGGCGTGGTGGCGACGAGTACGGCCTCGAGATCCTCGCCGAAGCGCTCCAGCGAATAGTCATGATCGGTGGCAGGCCCGCTGGCGCCGTGGCCGCGCAGGTCATAGGCGACCGCACGCAGACCGGCGTCGCGCAACAGCCGGATCACGGGGCCCCAGAAAGCCAGCTCCTCGGTCCAGCCGTGAGCCAGGACCACGGTGGCGCCGTCCTCTGGGCCGAAGATCTCGGCGTGCAGCCGGGTCCCGTCGGGTGAGATGACGACAACCGCGCGACCATCGAGCGGGGCAGTCAGCATCGCGTAATCCGGATCCCGGGCGACCCGGCGCAGATGGCGAAGCTGGAGGGCGATTCCGGCAGCGGTGCCCGCGGCGGCGACCGAGATCGTCAGCGCGCGGGGCGGGCGGCGGGAAGCCATAGGCTCGCCACCCTATCGAGGCCCTCCGGGGACCGTTCCGAGCAATCCCAGGCCCTGCCGGTGCGTAGGATTGCGGCCGTGCGATTCGGTTTGCTCACCGGAGGTGGCGACTGCCCGGGGCTCAACGCGGTCATCCGCGCGGTGGTCCGCAAGGGCGTGGACGCCTATGGCGATGAGCTGATCGGGTTTCGCGACGGCTGGCGCGGAGTCCTGGACGATGTTTCCGAGGAGCTCTCGATCGAGTCCACCCGCGGGATCCTCCCCCGCGGCGGAACGATCCTCGGCAGCTCACGCACCAATCCGAGCAGGCGGGACGGCGGTTCCGAGGCTGTCCGCGCGACGCTGGAACGCCACCGCGTCGACGGGCTGATCGCGATCGGAGGCGAGGACACGCTGGGCGCCGCCCATCAGCTCTTTGCAGCGGGCGTGAACGTGCTCGGGGTGCCCAAGACGATCGACAACGACCTCGGTGCCACCGACCAGACGTTCGGTTTTGACACTGCGCTCCAGGTCGCTACCGATGCGATCGATCGCCTCCACACCACGGCGGAGAGTCATCACCGCAACTTGGTCGTGGAAGTCATGGGCCGAAGCGCAGGCTGGATCGCGCTGCACTCGGGGATCGCCGGGGGGGCCGACGTGATCCTGATCCCCGAGCAACCCTTCGACATCGACGAGGTCTGCGGGCTGATCGCCCGCCGCCACGCGCGCGGCCGCTACTTCGCGATCGTGGTGGTAGCCGAGGGAGCGCTCCCCAAGGAGGGGACACTGAGTGTCGCCGCCGGCGATACCGACGAGTTCGGTCATCCCCGGCTGGGCGGCATCGGGCGTGTGCTCGAACGGGAGATCGAATCACGGACGGGCTTTGAGACCCGCGCGACGGTGCTCGGCCACATCCAGCGCGGAGGCACGCCGACCGCTTTTGATCGAGTGCTCGCCACCCGCCTCGGGCTGGCCGCGATTGACGCCGCGCACGAGGGGCGCTGGGGTTCGATGACCGCCCTGCGCTCGACCGAGATCGAGCTCGTGGCCCTCGCCGACGCGGTGGCCGAGGTTCGGCGTGTCCCGCCCGGGGAATACGACCGGTACGGAGTTCTGTTCGGCTGATTGGCGCGGGTCAGCGCAATCTGCAAAACCCCAATTGACTAAGAGGTGTTCCGACTATGCTGAGAATCGTGGCCGTCCTTGATCGCTTCGCCAGCAACCGATGACCGCGACCGGCGCCACCACTGACCTCGACCGGTTGTGCGTGGACACGATCCGCACCCTGTCGATGGACGCAGTACAGAAGGCCAACTCGGGCCATCCGGGCACCCCGATGGCGCTCGCGCCGCTCGCCTACGTGCTCTACACGCGGGTCATGAAGCACAACCCGGGCAACGCCGACTGGATCGACCGCGATCGCTTCATCCTCTCGGCCGGGCACGCGTCGATGCTGCTCTATTCGATGCTTTACCTGACCGGGTATCCGCTCACGCTGAACGACATCGAGAACTTCCGTCAGGTCGGCTCGCCGACCGCCGGCCACCCGGAGCGCAAGTACAGCCCCGGGATCGAAGCCACCACGGGACCGCTGGGCCAGGGGATCTCGATGGCGGTCGGGATCGCCCTCGGTGAGCGGATGCTGGCCGCGCGCTTCAATCGTGCCGGTCACGAGGTCGTCGACCACCATACGTTCACGATCGCCTCCGACGGCGACATGCAGGAGGGCGTGGCCTCCGAAGCCTCGTCGCTGGCCGGGCACCTCGGTCTCGGCCGCCTGATTGCCTTCTATGACGACAACAAGATCCAGCTCGCCGGCCCCACCTCCCAGTCCTTCTCCGAGGACGTGGCCAAGCGCTATGAGGCGTATGGATGGCACGTCGAGAACGTCGGCGAGGACATGTCGCTGGACCGCCTCGAACAGGCCACCCGCGATGCGATGGCCGTCGAGGAGCGCCCTTCGCTGGTCGTCGTCCGCTCCCACATCGGCTACGGGAGCCCCAACAAGCAGGACACGTCGGGCGCGCACGGCTCGCCGCTGGGCGACGACGAGGTCCGGCTGACCAAGGAGGCCTACGGCTGGGATCCCGACAAGCAGTTTTACGTCCCGGAAGAGGCGCTTGCGCACTTCCGCATGTGCTGTGAACGCGGCCGCGAATTCGAGTCTGAGTGGGAGCAGCGCTTTGCCGCCTACCGCGAGGCCGCCCCCGACCAGGCCCAGCTGTTGGAAACGATCGACGCCGGCGAGATGCCCGACGGCTGGGACGCCGATCTGCCTCGTTTCGGATCCGACGGCGACCCGGTCGCGACCCGCAAGGCATCGGGCGAGGTGATTCAGTGGGCGGCGGCGGCTGTGCCTCATCTGATCGGCGGTTCCGCCGATCTCGCCACCTCCAACAACAGCGATATCGAGGACGGCGGCGATGTGGAGAAGGGTTCCTACGGGGGCCGCAACCTGCGTTTCGGGGTCCGCGAGCACGGCATGGGCGCGATCACCAACGGCCTCTGCCTGCACGGATTGCGCGCCTACGGCGGGACATTTCTGACCTTCTCCGACTACATGCGCGGCGCCATTCGCCTTTCGGCGCTGATGAAGCTGCCCTCGATCTGGCTCTACACCCACGACTCGATCGGACTCGGCGAGGACGGCCCGACCCACCAGCCGATCGAGCAGCTGGCCGCGCTGCGGGCGATCCCGCGCCTGAACCTGGTGCGCCCCGCGGACGCCAACGAGACCGCGCTCGGCTGGCGCTTTGCCCTGCGCAACCTCGAGGCGCCGACCGCGTTTGCCCTCTCGCGGCAGAACCTGCCGATCCTCGACCCCGACGCGATCCCCGACGACGCGATCGAGCGCGGCGCCTACGTGCTCCGTGACGCCGAGGGCGGCGAGCCCGAGCTGATCCTGATCGGAACCGGGTCCGAGGTGTCGCTCTGCCTCGAGGCCGCCGACGCCCTCGATGGTGTCCGGGTGCGGGTGGTCAGCATGCCGTGCATGGACACCTTCACCCACGCCGACGAGGCCTACCGCGAGTCGGTGCTACCGGCGGCGTGCCGGGCGCGCATCGCGGTTGAGGCGGCCAGTCCGCTGGGCTGGGACAAGTGGATCGGTTCCGACGGGATCTTCGTGGGCATGGAGACCTTCGGGGAGTCAGGACCCGCCCAGGAGGTCTACGAGCACTTCGGCATCACCGCCAAGCGCGTCGCCGAACTGGGCCGTGCCGCGGTGCACAGGTCCAAGGAGCGCCGATGAACGCAACCGAAGCCACCAACGTCAATCCCAACCTGCTCGCCCTGGCCGAGGCCGGAACCAGTCCCTGGCTGGACCTTTTGCGCCGCACCCTGGTGGAGCAGGGCGAGCTGGCCCGGATGGTTGCCGAGGATTCGCTGAAGGGCGTGACCTCGAATCCGTCGATCTTCGAGAAGGCGATCGTCGGCTCCGAGGACTACACCGAGGAGCTCGAGGCGATGGCCCGCGAGCAGTTCGACGCGCAGGACATCTACGAACGGATCGCGATCAAGGACGTTCAACTCGCCTGCGACGTGTTGCGGCCGGTGTGGGACGAGAGTCACGGCACGGACGGCTTCGTCTCGCTCGAGGTGGCCCCGGACATGGCCCACGATGAGCAGCGATCGATCGAGGGCGCCCGCAGCTTCTGGAAGCGGGTCTCACGACCCAACGTGATGATCAAGATCCCCGGCACTCCCGAGGGTTTCGGCGCGATCGAGCAGGCGATCTACGAAGGCATCAACATCAACGTCACCCTGCTGTTCGCGGTCGAAGCCTACGAGAAGGTGGCCGAGGCCTACCTGCGCGGGCTCGAGCGCCGGCTGGCCGAGGACAAGCCGCTGGACATTGCCTCGGTGGCGAGCTTCTTCGTCTCGCGGATTGACACCGCGGCTGACCAGCGACTCGCCGAGCTCGGCCGCGAGGACCTCTCCGGCAAGGCCGCGATCGCCAACGCCCGCCGGGCCTACCGCAGTTTTGAGAAGCTCTTCTCCGGCCCTCGCTGGGACGCACTCCGCCACGCCGGCGCCCACGTCCAGCGGCCCCTATGGGCTTCGACCGGGGTCAAGAACCCCAACTATCCCGACACCCTGTACGTCGACGAGCTCGTCGCCGCGCACACGGTCAACACGATGCCGTCAGCGACGCTGATGGCGGTGGCCGATCACGGCCGCGTCTCGGGCCCGACCGCACAACGCGACCCGCAGGCCGACCTCGATGCGCTCGCCGAGGCGGGCCTCGATCTCGGCGCGATCACTGACGAGCTGCTCGTGCACGGCGTCAACCAATTCGAGGAGGCCATGCAGCGACTGCTGGCTGGAATCGAGGAACGGCGGCAGGCCGTCCTCACGGGGAAGCCCAAGACGATCGAGGCGCGGCTGCCGACCGAGCTGGCGCAGCCGATCGCGGCGCGCGTTGCCCAGGCGACCAGCGAGGACGTCGCCCACCGGATCTGGCGCAAGGACCCGAGCTTGTGGGGTGGTGACGCGCAGACCCCGGAGATCACCGATCGACTCGGGTGGCTGACCGTGTCCGAGACGATGCTCGAACACGCCCCGGAGCTCGAGGCCTTCGTCAGCGAGTGCCGCGAAGCCGGTTACACCGACGCCGTGCTCCTGGGAATGGGCGGCTCCTCGCTCGGTCCCGAGGTGCTGCGCCAGTCCTTCGGGGAGATCCCGGGCGGCCTGCGCCTCCAGGTCCTGGACTCCACACACCCGGACGCGATTGCCGCCGTGCAGAGCTCGGTCGAAATTCCCCATACGCTGTTTGTCGTCTCCTCCAAGTCCGGGGGCACCGTGGAGACCCTGTCTCACTACCACCACTTTCGGGCCCTGGCCGGGCCCGAGCAGTTCGTGGTTGTCACCGATCCCGGCAGCCCGCTGGAGAAGTTGGCGCAGGACGACGGTCTGCGGCGGGCGTTCATCAACACGCCCGACATCGGCGGCCGCTACTCGGTGCTGTCCTATTTCGGCCTCGTTCCCGCTGCCCTGATGGGAATCAGCGTGGAGGCGCTTCTGCACAGCTGCCAGGTGGCCGAGCAGAACTGCATTCACTACGACTCGAGCGAGAACAACTCGGGGCTGTGGCTGGGCGCCGTGCTGGGCGAGCTGGCTCGGCGCGGCCGCGACAAGCTCACGTTCGTGGTCTCCGAGCCGATTCAGAGCTTCGGCCTCTGGGTCGAGCAGCTGATCGCCGAGTCGACGGGCAAGCAGGGCCGCGGCATGCTCCCCGTCGCTGACGAGCCGCTGGGCGGGCCCGAGGACTACGGCGGCGACCGTGTGATCATCTACCTGCGCAACGCCGACGAGCCCTCCGCGGAGCTCGACGACGGGGTGGCCAGGCTCGCAGACGCCGGCCAGCCCACGCTGACCCTGGCCACCCGCGGCGCTACTGACCTGGGACGGATCTTCTTCTTGGCTGAGTTCGCGGTCGCGGTGGCCGGCTGGGCGCTGGAGATCAACCCCTTCGATCAGCCCAACGTCCAGGAGGCCAAGGATGCCACCAAGCGCGTGCTCGCCTCGGGGGCTCTGCCCGAGTTGGGGTCGGCCTCGGCGGAGGCGCTCGGTGCCCTGCTGCGCGACGCTACGCCCCCGCATTATGTCGCCGTGATGGGCTACCTGGCCCCGTCCGCGCAACTCGACGCGGCGATCGGCGAGCTTCGGCGCGCCATCCGCGACAAGACCGGGGCCGCCGTCACCTTCGGTTACGGGCCGCGCTTTCTGCACTCGACCGGCCAGCTGCACAAGGGCGGACCGCCGGACGGGCGCTTTCTTCAGCTCGTGGATACGCCGCGCACTGATCAGGACATCCCCGGTTCTGATTACTCGTTCGCGACCCTGATCGCGGCCCAGTCGGCCGGCGATCTGCAGACGCTGCGTGCCCACGATCTGCCCGCCGAGCGGGTTCGGCTCGAGGGCGATCCAGTGGCCGCGGTCCGAGACCTGGCGCGGCGGATCACCGGGTTACCCCAGGGAGCGTGAGCCGTCTGCTCCCGCTCGTCGAGCACGCCAAACAATCGCGGAGGAGTCGCTGATGCAGATCGGGTTCGTCGGGCTGGGCAAGATGGGCGGCAACATGGTCACGAGGATCAGGCGTGACTCAGACCACGAAGTGGTGGCGTTTGACTTCAGCGCCGACGCCGTCAAGGCCGCCCAAGAGCACGGCGCCGCCGGGGCGAACTCCCTTGAGGACCTAGTGAGTCAGCTGTCAGCCCCACGCGTCGCGTGGGTCATGGTCCCGTCCGGGGATCTCACCGAAGAGACAATCGACAAGCTCCTCGGGACGCTGCAAAAGGGTGACCTGATCGTTGACGGGGGCAACTCGAAGTGGACCGAATCAATCGCCCACCACGCCAAGTGCGCCGAGCATGAAGTCCACTTCGTCGACGTCGGGACCAGCGGCGGCGTCTGGGGGCTGGAGATCGGCTATTGCATGATGGTCGGAGGCGAGGACGAGGCGGTCAAGGTGCTCGCGCCGATCCTCGACGTGCTCGCGCCACCAAACGGCTGGGGTCACATGGGCGGCCCGGGCGCCGGGCACTTCGTGAAGATGGTCCACAATGGAATCGAGTACGGCCTCATGCAGGCCTACGCCGAGGGCTTCGAGCTGATGCACAAGTCCGATTTCAAGCTCGACAACGAGCAGATCGCCAAGCTCTGGAGCCAGGGCTCGGTGATCCGCTCGTGGCTGCTCGAGCTGGCGGCCAAGGCGTTCGAACTCGACGGTAACGACCTCGGCTCGCTGGAAGGCTACGTCGAGGACTCCGGCGAGGGCCGCTGGACGCTCGACGCCGGGATCGCCCACGACACGCCGATGCCGACTCTGGCGGCTGCGCTGTTCGCCCGCCTGACGTCGCGCGAGAACGGCGACTACACCGCGCGCCTAGTCGCGGCGCTGCGCAACCAGTTCGGCGGGCACGCCGTCAAGACGGCGCCCAAGGTGTGAGGTGGCCTCCACGGTAAGCGCCACCGAGGGCGAGAACCCGCTCGTCGCCGGTCTCGAGCGCCTGCCCGTCCACCCGACGTCGCTGATCATCTTTGGCGCCACCGGTGACCTTGCGCACCGCAAGCTGCTGCCCGCCCTCTACAACCTCGCTCACGACGGCCAACTGCCCGAGCGCTTCGAGATGGTGGGGGTGGGTCGCCGCGACCAGGAGCACGAGGATTTCCGCGATGCCGCCCTGGACTCGATCGAGCGCTTCTCGCGGCGGCCGCCTGACCAGAGCGTGCTCGAGAGCCTGGTCGACGGCATGCGCTATGTCCAGGGCTCGTTCGACGACGACGAGGTCTACGCCGGGCTGCGCCGCACGCTGGAGGAGTTCGATACCCGGGCGGGGCGCAAGCTCGACCGCGTCTTCTACTTATCAACCGCGCCCGAGTTCTTCCCTCTGATCGCAGGCAAGCTCGGGGCCGCCGGCCTGGATCGGGTGGAAAACGCCGAGGTCCGGATCGTGATCGAGAAGCCGTTCGGATATGACCTCGCGTCGGCTCGCAAGCTCAACGCCGAGCTGCTCGAGGTGTTCGCCGAAACGCAGATCTTCCGCATCGACCATTACCTCGGCAAGGAGACGGTCCAGAACCTGATGGCGCTGCGCTTTGCCAACGCCCTATTTGAGCCCGTCTGGAACCGCAACTACATCGACAGCGTCCAGATCACGGCGGCCGAGGACATCGGTATCGAGGGTCGCGCTGGCTACTACGAGGGCGCTGGCGCCCTGCGTGACCTGGTC